>DBGCRA010000156.1:0-4201 GCA_048359195.1 Candidatus Gallispira sp. | reverse complement strand
ATAACAACAGTTGAAAACGAAGGAGCTAACCCTATCCCGGGTAATGATGTTTACCTTACAGTAGATGCTGAGCTTCAAAAAACCGCATATGATGCTTTAGAAGATGCTTTAACCGATGCTCAAATAAGCCGACTTTCAGGCGGAGATTACAGCTACAGTGTCAGTGATGTTTTTAAATCAATGATTGAAAGTGATAACATCAGAATTAAAAATATACTTAATTCTGAAGACGGCACAACTCAGGGGAATATTAAAAATTATATACTCTCACAAAACAAAGATGCTCTAAAGGATGTTGATACTGCAAGGGACATTTTATTAAAAGGTTATGAAAACAATGGAATTTCAGGTTCTCAGCTTTTAATTGCAATGTACGAACAGGGACTTATTACTGATGATGACGGGATTATTACTCAACTGAAAAAAGGTATAATAAGCTCTTCGTCAGCACTTATAGCTAAAATGAAATCTCAGGAAATCACCCCTCAAATGACAGCAATGGATCCATGTACAGGTTCCGTAGTTGTAAATGACGTCCATTCGGGAGCGGTTCTTGCAGCTGTAACATATCCCTCTTATGATAACAATGAACTTGTAAACAGCTTTAATAACGAGTATTATTTGAGGTTGCAAAATGACCCTACAACACCTATGATAAACAGACCCTATCAGGAGCCAAGAGCTCCCGGTTCAACATTTAAAATGATAACCGCAGCTACAGCACTTGAGGAAGGTGTAGTTTCACCTAACACAACAATATATGATAAGGGTACTTTTACTGATGCGGGAAAACCTTATGCCCGTTGTTGGGTTGGTTCGGGCAGCGGTTCTCACGGTGCCGTAAACGTTGCGGAAGCATTAGAAGTTTCCTGTAATTATTTCTTCTATACCGTTGCTTACAATATGGGTTCAGAAAGCATTAATAAGCTCAATTACTATATGAGAGCCTTTGGTCTTGACAATCCGACAGGAGTAGAGATTTATGAGTTGTATAATTCAATGTCTGACTACCCTACTCATATTTCCTCTCCCGAATATAAGGAATATGTAACAAAACAAAGGTTTGAAAATCCTTCATCAAGCGATTTGAAATGGAGTGCTGGTGACACTATAAGAACTGCAATCGGTCAGTCTTATAATAATTATACATCTGCAATTTTGGCAAAATATATAGCTACACTTGCAAATGGCGGTACAAGGTATAAAAACCACTTTATGAGTAAAATTGTAGATTATAATGGTAATACGATTGATACCTTTAAGGAAGTTGTCGAAGAAAATATACAGCTTAAAGAAAGTACACTTAAAGCAATAGCAAAGGGTATGTATCTTGTTACAAAAGGTGATAAGGGTACTCTCAGAAACTCATTTAAGGACTATCCTGTTGAAGTAGCCGCAAAATCAGGTACCGCACAGGAGTCAGGCAAAAGAAGTGAACATACTATATTTGTTGCATTTGCTCCTTACGATGATCCTCAGATTTCAGTTTCCGTACTTATTCCTTACGGCAATGACAGTGCCACAGCTCCTGCTCCTACGGTTGCAAAGGCAGTTATTTCAAATTATTTGCAGTTAAACACTACTATTGAAAACAGAAGCTACAACACTCTTGTTAAATAGTTTAGGAAACCGCTGATTAATTATTAACGGTTTCCCCATTGCGAATAATGTAAAGATATATAATAATTTTTTGATTTAAAATTTAACAAAATTCCATATTTTATGCTATCATTAGTATATAAGATTATATACTTAGGAGGGTAACAATGAGTGAAGTAATTGTCGTAACATCCGGCAAAGGCGGTGTCGGTAAAACCACTACCTCTGCCAATATTGGTACAGGACTTGCAATAGAAGGCAAAAAAGTAGTTATGCTTGATGCAGATATAGGACTTAGAAATCTGGACGTAGTAATGGGACTTGAAAACAGAATAATATACGACCTTGTAAATGTTATTGAGGGTACCTGCAGATTAAAGCAGGCACTTGTAAGGGATAAAAGATATGAAGGTTTATATCTTCTCCCTGCCGCACAGACAAGAGATAAAACCGCTGTAACTCCCGAACAAATGGAAAAACTCTGTAACAGTATTAAAGAAGAAGGCTTTGACTATATTATTATTGATTGTCCGGCAGGAATTGAACAGGGTTTTAAAAATGCCATTGCAGCTGCTGACAAAGCAATTGTTGTCACTACACCCGAAATTTCAGCAGTCAGAGATGCTGACAGAATAATTGGTATGCTGGAAGCTAACGGTATTATGCACTCTCAGCTTATTCTCAACAGAATAAGGGTAGATATGGTCTCCAGAAATGAAATGATGTCATTAGAAGACGTTGAGGAAATTCTTGCTATAGATACACTGGGTATCATACCCGATGATGAAAGCATAGTCATATCAACTAACAAGGGTGAACCTGCCGTGGCAAATGAAAACTCTCTCGCCGGGCTTGCATACCGCAACATAGTTAAAAGAATTCTTGGCGAAGAAGTTCCTTTGCTTGAGCTTATGCCTCCTACAAGAACTACTTTATTTGAAAAATTGTTTGGCTGGCTGCACAAAGATAAGGAGTGATATTTATGTATGATAACAACTCCTCAGGGGCAATAGCAAAGGACAGATTAAAATATTTAATTTTAAAAGACAGGGTTTCATGTACTGATGAAACTCTTGATATGATTAAACAGGATATTATAAAAGCTGTATCAAATTACATAGATATCGACAAATATAATACAAAAATGAATTTGGAACAGGATAAGAATATATCTTATATTAATATAAAAATACCTATTAAATAAGGACAGGATTAGTTAAATGAATAAAAGAGCTTATAACCTTGACTTTTTACTTATCTTCTGTGTTATTGCAATATCAGTATTTGGTATAATAACTATAGGCAGTGCAACCAGAATAAATGTAAACGGTATACAAGGTAAATTTCTCAATCAGATTTTATGGCTTATAACAGGCATATTTCTAATGTTGCTTTTTACTTTCTGGGATTATAGAAAGCTAACTAAGCTATATATACCTATGTATGTTTTAAATTTAATATTACTGGTTTTGGTTCTGGCAATAGGCAGTGAGGAACAGGGTGTAAAGAGATGGATTTTCGGTATTCAGCCTTCTGAATTTGCAAAAATATTTATTATAATTTATTTGGCAAAATTTGTTGACAAATTCAAAGAAAAGATTAATAATATAAATATACTTTTAATAGCAGGAATAAGTGTGGCAGTGCCATTGGTGCTTATTAAGATTCAGCCCTCCCTTTCTGCAAGTCTGGTACTTCTTGCAATATTTGCAACAGAAATGTTTCTTGGCAATATTGCAGGCAAATATATTAAAATTGCCCTTTTAATAATTGTGCCTGTCGTCGTTATTGTTTATGTTGACGCTTTAAGTTCAGGACACAAAATATTAAGCACATTTATGACTGATTACCAGATCAAGAGAATTGTAGACTATATCCATTCAGATTTTTCAAGTCCTGATTTTTATCAGACCAAAAACTCTATATGGGCAATAGGCTCGGGACAACTTACGGGCAAAGGACTGTTTAAAGGCACAATCAATCAGCTAAGCTATTTACCCGAATCCCATAATGACTTTATTTTTTCTGTAATCGGAGAAGAATTTGGGTTCATTGGGTGCTTGACTGTTTTGATATTTATGTTTATAATTATAAGCAAATGTGTAAAAATTGCCATGTATTCCGATGATTATTTGGGCACACTTCTTGCCGGCGGTGTTGCCGGTATGTTGGCTTTCCAGACATTTGTAAACATTGGGGTTGCAACAGGACTTCTGCCAAACACGGGAATGCCCTTTCCTTTCTTAAGCTACGGCGGCAGCTCTATGTGGGCAAATATGCTGGCTATCGGTTTAGTTTTAAATGTGGGTATTAATAAACAAAAAAATATTTTTTAGGGGTGATTAAATGAACATAGCTTTAGTAGCAAATGACAGCAAAAAAACTTTAATGGAAAATCTGTGTGTTGCATACAGACACATTTTTATTAAGCATAATTTATATGCAACAGGAACAACAGGACAGCTTATTGAAGATACTTCAAATCTGCCCGTACATAAATATCTTGCAGGTGATTTAGGCGGTGAACAGCAGCTTGCATCTCAAATAAGCAATAACGAAATTGACCTCGTTATTTTTTTAAGAGATACTTCTTATCCTGCCA
>DBGCRA010000155.1:0-19568 GCA_048359195.1 Candidatus Gallispira sp. | reverse complement strand
CAATAATTAAATAAAATAAAATGATGGCTCCCACATAAAGCAGAAACCATCATAAATATCTTTTGTATATATTCAGGATTAATTAGAATGTGCTTCCTGAGCTTTCAAGCATCTTTACGGATACATTTTTTGTTGCAGCGTTTCTTACAATAGTGACGCTTACCGTCTGACCAATTTTGCATTGCTTAACTGCATCCATAAGCTGGTCAGTATTAAATACAGGAGTTCCGTTGAAGGATGTAATAAGGTCGCCTGCCTGAATATCTGCATAGCTGGCACTTCCGCCTTCAATTACTTTCTGTACAAGTACGCCTGCCTGAGGAAGATTGTTCTGTGCTGCAACTTCTTCGGAAATACTTGTTATATAAACACCAAGGGTAGGGGTACTCTTGGAATTCATTAACTCCTCTATAATAGGCTTTGCAACGTCGGAAGCAATACTGTAACCAATACCTTCAACTGTTGTCATTGAAATCTTTGCTGTGTTAATACCGATAACCTGCCCTTTGCTGTTTACAAGAGCACCGCCGCTGTTACCGGGGTTAATTGCCGCATCTGTCTGCAAAACCGTAAGTTTTGTACCCTGTATATTTACATCTCTTGTCTGAGAGCTTAAAATTCCTTTTGTAGCTGTGTTGCCTTCGCCAAGGGCATTACCGATAGCAATAACTGTTTCCCCAACTTCAACTTCCTCTGAATTGCCGAATTCTGCTACCTGAACGTCTGTAACACCTGCATTAGCCAAGTCCTTTAATGATACTGAAATTACAGCTAAATCTGCATTGGCGTCCTTGCCGACTAACTTTGCACTAACAAGGTCACATTCATTTAATGAAATGCTTACTGTTGATGCACCTGAAATAACATGGTTGTTTGTAACAATATAAGCATTGTTACTGTCTTTGTAAAATACTACACCTGAACCTGCACCTTCACTTTGATATGTCTGATTAAAAAAATCAGTACCTTCTGTAATTGATGTTATACAAGCTACGGAAGGCTGAACCTTATTAATAATTTCTACAGTGTTTTTTGACGCTTCATCCATTGTAACTCTAATATCTGAGTTATCTGTTGTTGGAATTTCCGTTACTTTATCAGTTACAGATGCTGTTTCTATATTATCAATGATTGCTGATGTTGCAGGAATTGCGATACCTATGCCTAAGCCCACAACACCGCTTGCTACAACTGCAAGTATAGTGTTTTTTATATATTTTCTCTTCATTTATTTCACCGTCCCTAATATTAGAATTGTTCATTCTGATTTTGTAATGTGGCAGTTATTGTCATTTCCTGACTGCCGTTTCTTATAATTGTAAGACTGATTGCATCACCAGATTTATGCTTTGTAATTTCATTTGACAATGTTTCGATATTGGTTACTGCTGTTTTGTCAATGGCAGTAATAATATCAGTTACCTGCAAGCCTGCTTTTTCAGCAGCTGAACCGGTTTCAATCTTGCTTATAAATACGCCCGGAATGTTTATACCGTAAATTTTTTCAAAGGTTTCATCTATAGTATAACCCTGTATACCTAAGTATGGCTTATCTACTGTACCTTTTTCCATAAGCGTCTGTATTATAGGTTGGGCAGTGGAAATAGGAATTGAATATCCGGTGCCTTCTACAGCGTCACTTGAAAGTTTTGCTGTGTTTATACCAATAACTTCGCCTGATGTATTTACAAGAGCACCGCCGCTGTTGCCGGGATTAATTGCTGCATCTGTCTGCATTACGGTAAGGGTCTTGCCGTCAATATTGATTTCTTTGTTCTGAGCACTTATTATACCCAGTGTTGCTGTTTTTCCTTGACCTAAGGCGTTTCCTATGGCAACTACATTTTCTCCTACCTGTATATCGTCAGAATTGCCGAATTTTGCTGCTGTAATATCAGTTATGCCTGCTTTGTTTAAATCAGCCTTTGATACTGATATAACTGCAAGATCTGATGAAGCATCCTTACCTACAAGTTTTGCGCTTACCTGTTCTTCTCCTGTAATTGATACGTTAACAGAGCTTGCACTTTCAACTACGTGATTGTTGGTTATAATATAAACCGTATCACCATCAACCTTGTATATAATGCCTGAACCTGAACCTTCGCTTTCATATGTCTGACCAAACCAGTTAGTTGATGACTGAGTTTTGATTGAGATATTAACTACGGAATTTTCAACGCTGTTTACAACCTTAGCAATGCTGTCCTCTGATGCTACAAGATTAGATGATGCAACAGGAGTACTTTCTGTTGTATCTGAAGAAGTGCTGAAACTAAAACCGCCTGTTATTGCATCGGTAATAGCTTTTGATGTATTAAGACCAAGCCCTAAACAGTAGCCTAAAGAACCACCACAGAGTATTACACCTGCAAGACCGAGAGCAATACCTTTTTTATAGGAATATTTAGGTCCTTTTGCTTGATTTAGGTTTTTCTGAATTTCTTCAGTTTTATTTTCTTCGTTTAATACAGTTTCTTCCAATACAACTTTTTCAGTGTTATTAAATTCATTGCTTTCATTTGTTTCAACAGAAGTTACATCAGCTGCAGCTGCTTCTGTTGTTTCGTTGTCTGATGTAGTGTTGACATTACCTGATGTTATGTTTTCATTTTCTTTTAAATTTTCAAATTCATTATTCATATTAAAACCTCCTTTGTTGTTTTCAAAGGTATTGTATCAATAATTTTGATAAAAAGTGTGAATAATTTGTGAATATTTGCACCACGAGAGCATTTTTAATTCACCTTTAATATTTATTTAATATTTCTATCATTTTGCTTTAATAATTGCAGATAAATTATTAATACAGAAATAAGTATAACATATTTTTTTTGTTTTGCATATATTAAATATATAAAAAAAGGTGGTAATTATGAGAATATTTTTAGATCCGGGTCACGGAGGAACAAATCCCGGTGCAATTGGTATAAACGGACTGGAAGAATCAGAGGTAACACTTGATGTGGCTCTTAGAACAGGAAGACTTTTACAGGAGGAAGGCTATACCGTAAATTATTCAAGAACATCACAGGTAAATATAAGTCTTGCTGAAAGGGCCAGACTTGCCAATGAGTGGGGTGCGGATTATTTTGTAAGTATTCATTGTAATTCAAATGTAAACCCCATATATACCGGAACAGAAACCTTTTTTTACAGAGAGGGAAGTGTAGCAGAGGATTTTGCTCTTGTTGTAAATAATGCTCTTGTAGATGAAATAGGTACTAAAAATTTAGGTATTTTTTCCGCTAATTTTGCTGTGTTACGACTTACAAGAATGCCTGCAATTTTAGTGGAGCTTGCTTTTTTGAGTAATCCTCAGGAAGCTGAACTCCTTGCTACAGACAGTTTCAGACAGAAGTGTGCTATAGGTATTTCAAGAGGTATAATTGATTTTACAAGCTAAAAAGAGGGCAGTTTTGCCCTCTTAAATAATTGTAAATTATATTTATTATAGAATAATTAACCAAGGACTTCCTTTGCAATATCAACTGATTGTTTTGCATCCTTTGAATAATAGTCAGCATCTATTTTCTCTGCATATTCAGGTGTCAATACCGCACCGCCTACCATAATTTTACAGTCACAGTTATTATCTCTTAAAAGCTTAATTGTATCAGCCATTGAGCCTAATGTTGTGGTCATAAGGGCACTAAGGCCAACAAGGTGGCAGTCATTTTCCTGTACGGCTTTAAGTACAGATTCATATTCCACATCCTTACCTAAGTCAATAACATCATATCCGTAATTTTCAAGAAGTACCTTTACAATATTCTTCCCTATGTCGTGTACATCTCCCTTAACGGTAGCAATAACAATTTTGCCTTTGCTTATACTGTCACTGCTTGATTTTGCCATATTTGCCTTTAAAACTTCAAATGCCTCCTGTGCAACGCCTGCTGACAAAATAAGCTGGGGAAGAAATATTTTGCCTGTTTCAAATTGTGAGCCTGCCTTGTCAAGTGCGGGGATTATTATACCGTTAATTACATTCATAGCATCTGTAGTTTCAAGCAATTTTGATGTAATTGACTTTGCTTCGCCTTTAAGTCCCTTTTCGATAGCATATTCGAGAGTGTGTTCACTTGTTGGTGCAGTATTTGTCGTTTGTACATTGTTTCCGTAATTTTCAATAAATTCTGTTGAATTTTTATCGTGATTGGCAAGAAGTCTGTACGCTCTTACTGCGCCTGTCATAGATTCAACATTTGGATTTATAATAGGTAAATCAAGACCTTTCATAAGTGCCATTGACAAAAATGTTCTGTTTATAAGCTCTCTGTTTGGCAGACCAAAGGAAATATTTGATACTCCCAATACTGTTTTTAAGCCAAGCTCTTTCTTTACTTTTTCAAGAGCATTAAGCGTTTCAAGAACTGCCTCTTGTTCTGCTGATGCAGTAAGGGTAAGACAATCAATAAATATATCTTCCTTTCTTATACCGTATGAAAGGGCAGTATTCATTATTTTCTTTGCTATTTCAAATCTCTTGTCGGCTTCCTTTGGTATGCCATCCTTGTCAAGAGTAAGACCTAATACTGCACCGCCGTATTTCTTGACAAAAGGAAGAATTTTGGTCATAGTTTCTTCCTCGCCGTTTACTGAATTAACCAAAGGCTTGCCGTTATAAACTCTAAGGGCTGCTTCAAGTACTTCGGGAACGGTTGAATCTATCTGCAAAGGCACATCAACAACGCCTTGAACAGCTTTTAAAACCTTAACCATCATTTCTTTTTCGTTGATGTCAGGCAAGCCTACATTTACATCAAGTATTTCAGCACCGCCCTGTACCTGCTCAATAGCCTGTCCAAGTATGTAGTCAATGTTGTTGTCTATTAAAGCCTGTTTAAAGAGCTTTTTACCTGTTGGGTTTATTCTTTCACCTATTATTCTGGGCTGATTAATTACAACGGTTGAAGTAGGTGAACATATGGCTGAAGGTATATGCTTTTCTTCAATTACAGGTTTTACTTTTGAAAGTGCTGTTACAGTTTCTCTTATAAATTCAGGTGTTGTGCCGCAGCAGCCGCCTACTATCCTTATACCGTATTTATTCATTTCGAGTATATAGTCAGCAAATTCCTTTGAAGTAACATTATAGGTATTTGTTACAGGATCGGGAAGTCCGGCATTTGGCTTTATCACTATAGGAAGGTTTGTCCATTTTGAAAGCTCTTCAATAATAGGCAAAAGCTCCTTTGGTCCAAGTGAACAGTTTACACCTATTGCATCAACGCCAAGTCCTTCCAATGTAAGTGCCATTGATGAAATTGAACAGCCTGTAAATGTTCTCATATTTTCCTCAAATGTCATTGTAACAATTATTGGTTTATTGCTGTTTTCCTTTGCAGCAAGGACACCTGCTTTAACTTCATATAAATCTGTCATTGTTTCAAACACAATAATGTCAGCATCTTTGCCTGCAATAACTACTTCCTTAAATATGTCATAAGCATCCTCAAATTTAAGAGTACCTGTCGGTTCTAAAAGCTGACCTATAGGTCCTATATCAAGAGCTGCAAAAGAATTTGTGCCTTCACAGGCTTTTTTTGCGTTTTTTACACCTGCTGAAATAATTTCATTAACAGAATATCCGCAGTCGGAAAGTTTATATCTGTTTGCACCGAAGGTATTGGCATAAACAATGTCAGAACCTGCGTCTATATAGCTTTTATGTATGTTTATTATTTTTTCAGGTTCATTTATTCCCAGAAGCTCAGGAATACCTCCTACTTCAAGACCTTGTGCCTGAAGTACTGTTCCCATAGCTCCGTCTAATATTATGTAGTCTTTTTTCAATAATTCTTTAAAATCCACAGTGTGTTCCTCTCTTTCTGAATTGACAGGTTTTATTCATATTACATATAGCACAGCCTCTTTTCTTTTGAGGAAGAGGTTTGTCTGATATTCCTATTATTGCAGTTACGGATTTTCCGGGTATTAAAATATTGTTGTCCGTAACGGTAAGTCCTATTTGCTTGTCGGCATTTATTGTTTTGATAAAACTTTTTTGTACACTTATAGGTAAATCTCCGTAGCCCGGTGAAAAACGCCACGTCATATATTTTATGTCAAGCTCATTTCTTATAATATTTTCAACTTCATTGCAAAGCTGTTCAATAAGGGCGCTTGCCATAGAGTCTGTAATAAGGGCAGAGCTCATATCCGTTATATTCAATCTGTTAATAAGTCTGTCTGCCTTATCCGACAATGTACACGCCATAAGTACGACTTTGTTGCAGTCTTCTAAATGGCTGTAAATTGAATTGCCTTCAAGGGTTAGATCTGTGTTGGCAATTTTAACACAGTCTTCTCTGTTATCAAGCTCAAAAAGTTTGTAGCAATATCTGTAGTTTGCTTCATTTAAAAGGTTTCTTTCGCATTTTTCCAAAAGTGGGACAATATTGTCTATGTTAATGCTTTTGTTATAACCCATATATCTTAATGCTTCGTCTATATTAACTTTTTCTATATTTATCATTAGCTCACATCCTAAAATTACATCTTAATTTAGAATTATAACATATTTAAAATTAAAGGTAAATAATAATTGTATTAATTTTCATTTTGTGATATAGTATAAATTATAAAATGAAGATATTAGGAGAAAATGTATGAAAGTTGGTTATTTAGGTCCCAGAGGCACTTTTTCAGAGGAGGCTGCCCGTATTTTAGCTAAGGATAATGAGCTTGTGCCTTATCACAGCTTTTTGGAAGGTATGATGGCAGTTGAAAAGGGAGAAATTGAAGAGGCTGTTGTTCCTCTTGAAAATTCTATAGAAGGTGTTGTAAACGCTACTATTGACAGTCTTGCCTTTGACGTGAATTTATATATTCAGGAGCTTCTTATTATGCCTGTTGAACAGTGTTTAATAGCTAAAAAAGGTACGGATGTAGGTGATGTGAAAAAAATAATGTCACATCCTCATGCAATACCTCAGTGTAAAAACTACATTAATGAGAATTTGCCTGATGCCGAAGCTGAAACCAAAGCGTCGACGGCAGGGGCAATTAAGGCTGTGGCTGAAAGTTCTGAAAATGTTGCGGGAATTGGTGCTAAATGTGCTGCGGAATTGTATGGTCTTGAAGTTGTTGCAGAAGGTATACAGGATACAAATGACAATTTTACAGAGTTTGCAAGAGTATCCAAGAAAAAATCTTTTGACTATATTACGGGCAACAAGGTTACGCTTTGTTTCTCTACTGCTGATGAGCCCGGTGCACTTCTTAAACTTTTGGATATTTTTTCTATATACGATATAAATATGTCTAAAATTTTTTCAAGACCAATGAGAAATAAACCTCTTGAATACATATTTATAATTGACTTGGATGTCAATGACAATTCAAAGGATATTATTGAAGCAATTAAGCTTCTTGAGAGAAAAACTACATTTTGTAAAAATTTGGGGTGTTATAGTATTGTTGATAAAAGATTGAAAAAATAATTAAGTTATGCTATAATTGTCGACAGTAGAGGTGAGATTTTGAATGAACGAATGTATATCTGTTCCCTTTCCTTGTGTCAAAATTGACAGGGAACTAAAAATTATTGACTGCAATTCCAACTATAAAAGCTGGAATAACGGCTTAAAGGGTGTTAAGACAATATTTGACCTTATGTCTGAATTTGATGCGGATAAGGAAAAGCAAATGGCACTTATAGGGGGTAAATTTTATGATTTATATACTGTGCCTTGTGAGGATTGTTTTAATGTAATTTTTATTGAAAATCCATATATAAATTCTCAAGGTCAGGTTAATTCAAATATACTTGTAGGCATTTTGCTTGTAGACAACAGTATTGAAATTCAGGAAACCATGGACGAAATAAGATTTCCTCATTTCAGTGCTATTATTGAAAGAAAGATAAATGATTATTTCAATAATATGGGCGGACTTGTAAGAAGGTTTGAAAGTGGAAAATACCTTTTTGTCCTTAACAAGGAAATGCTTAAAAAATTAAAGGAAGATAAGTTCTCAATAGTTGACCAAATAGGAAAAATTGACATGGGTAACGATGTGCCTGCAACATTGAGTATAGGTATTGGTATGAACGGCAATACTGTCAACGAGGATATGGCTTTTGCCAGAGGTGCCCTTGATTTGGCTCTTGGCAGAGGCGGTAATCAGATAGTTATTAAGGAGTCTGAGGATACATACCAGTTCTTTGGCGGTGACGGCAAGGAGGTAAGCAAAAATTCAAGAGTAAGGGCCAGAGTTAAGGCTTATGGTCTTGTTGAGCTTATATTGTCAGCCAGTGATGTTATTGTTATGGGGCACAAAAATCCTGACCTTGACAGCTTGGGATCTGCTGCAGGTATATTTGCAATTTCAAACTTCTATGATAAGAAATGCCACATTGTTTTAAATAAGGTGACAAGCAGTGTAAATGCTCTTTATGAAAGACTTTGTGACGATGGAAGATATGAAAATGTATTTATTGACAGCGAGGAAGCTCAGAGAATTATAAAAAGAAGAACATTGCTTATTGTTGTGGATACACACAGACCTTTCCTTACAGAGTGCCCGGAACTTTTGGATAAGGCAAGAAGTATTGTTATGATTGACCATCATAGAAAGGCTACGGGTGCAATAGACAATTGTGCTTTAGTATATCATGAAGCATATTCTTCATCTACTTGTGAAATGGTTACGGAAATGCTTATGTATATTAAGGGCATAAGATTAAGCCGTACCGAAATAGAAGGCTTGCTTGCGGGAATTACTGTTGATACAAAGAATTTTGCATTTAAAACCGGTATTAAAACATTTGAAGCTGCCGCATATCTTAAGAAAAACGGAGCAGATACCATGTCTGTGAGAAGACTTTTCAAAAATTCATTTGATGAATATTTAGCAAGGTCTGAAATAGTAAGAACTGCTGAAATTATATATGATAATATGGCAATATCCGTTCTTGACAATGATATACCTGTTGATAATCCCATATTGCTTATTGCACAGGCTGCAGACGAGCTTCTCAACATTCAGGGAATTGAGGTAAGCTATGTTCTTTGTGAATGCGGAGGTAAGGTTCATATAAGTGCCAGAAGTCTTGGTAAGGTTAATGTACAAAAGCTTATGGAAACTCTTGGAGGGGGAGGACATCAGGCAGGAGCAGCTGTACAGCTTGAGGGTGTTACTATTGATGAGGCTATAGATTTATTGAAAGAAAAAATAGATAAGTATTTGGAGGAGAATAATTAATATGAAGGTTATATTATTACAGGACATTAAAGGAGTAGGAAAGAAGGACCAGACAATAAATGCAAGTGACGGTTATGCGAAGAATTTTCTTATGCCAAAGGGACTTGCAGTAGAGGCAAATACTGCCAATATTAAAAAACTTGAAAGGCAGAAGGCGGAAGCTGCCGCAAAGGCAGAAGCAGAGCTTGAAGCTGCACAAAAGTTAGGTAAGGAAATTGAAACAAAGACAATTAATGTAAAGGTTAAGGTTGGTAATAACGGCAAACTTTTTGGTGCAGTAACAAATAAGGAGGTTGCGGCAGCATTAAATGAGCAGTTTAACATTGACATTGACAAAAAGAAAATTGTAGTTGACCCTATAAAGGCTGTAGGTGATGCAGAGGCAAGTATTAAACTTCATCCAAACGTAACAGCTAAGTTGAAAATTTCTGTATCAGAGGCATAGTTAATTAGTAAAGGGAGTAAGTATTATGGCTGAAAATAATAATGAAAATTCTTATATAAACCGAATACCGCCCCATGATAATGATGCTGAACAGGCTGTGCTTGCATGTATGCTTTACCCGGATGAGGACGGAGTAAGAATTGCGGCAGAAAATCTGCTTTCATCTGATTTTTACAGTCCTGCCCATAAGCTTATATTTGATGCGTTTATAGATTTATACAATAACAATAAGCCCGTAGACTTTGTAATGGCTAAGGATAAACTTGAATCTCTTGGCTGTTTGGAACAGGTTGGGGGAATTGAATATATTGTTGCATTAAGCAATCTTGCTGCGACAACTGCAAAAACCAAGTACTATGTTGATATTGTTAAGGAAAAGGCTATTAAAAGACGGCTTATAAAGGTAGGCGACAGTATATCCGCTAACTGCTATGAAGGCAGTGATGATGTTGATACGGTTATAGCAAAGGCTGAACAGGATATACTTGAGGTTTCACAAAATATTAACAGCAATGACTTTGTATCAATGGACAGAGTTATGGCTGAGGTTATTGAAAAAATTGATAAGGTAACAAGGTCAAACAGCAGAATAACAGGTATTGAAACAGGCTTTAAAGATTTTGACAGACTTACGGCAGGACTGCAAAATTCTGATTTGATACTTATTGCAGGCAGACCTTCAATGGGCAAGACGGCATTTGCTCTTAATATAGCCCAGTATGCTGCGGTTGAAAAAAGAGTGCCTGTTGCCATATTCAGTCTTGAAATGTCAAAGGAACAGCTTGGCAACAGAATGTTATCATCACAGGCTCTTGTTGATTCAGGCAAGCTTAGAGTAGGTAATCTTACTCCGGAGGAATTTGACAGTATTGCTATGGCTATGGGTACATTGTCAGCGGCACCTATCGAAATATATGATACTCCGGGAATTAATCCTATAAGTATGAGAGAAAAGTGCAGAAAGCTGAAGCTTGAAAAGGGCTTAGGATTAATTGTTATTGACTACTTACAGCTTATGGAGGGTACAGGCAATAAAAATGAGTCTGACCAGCAAAGGGTTTCTTACATATCACGTTCATTAAAGGGTATTGCAAGAGAGCTCAATGTTCCCGTTATAGCATTATCCCAGCTTTCAAGAGGACCTGAGGGCAGAACAGACCACAGACCTATGATGTCTGACCTTAGAGAATCAGGTGCTATTGAGCAGGATGCTGATGTTGTATGTCTTTTGTTTAGAGAGGAATATTACAAAAAAGATGATCCCGAAGTTAAAAATAAGGGTGAAGTAATTGTAGCAAAGAATAGAAACGGTTCAACTGATACGGTTAAGCTTATTTGGAGAGGTCAGTTCACCAGATTTGATAATATGATTGATGAAGGGGATGGATTTATACCTGATATTCCTTCTGATATGGTTGAGTAAAATTATATTAATTGCAAATAATAAACTATTACGGTTTGTTGGCAGGACTAAAGAGGTAGGTAAATGGTTGATTTAACGGTTGTAATTCTTACAAAAAATGAAGAAAAAAATTTAAGAAAGTGTATAGAATCATTTAGAGGAATTGCTAAGAGATTTGTGATTATTGACAGTTTTAGTACAGATTCCACAGAGAAACTGTGCAGACAGCTAAATAATGAGCTTAGAATGATAGGAAGCTCCCTTGACTTTTATCAGAATAAATGGGTTGATTATGCAACTCAGCTTAATTGGGGGCTAACTCAAACCAATATTACAACTGAATGGGCAATGAGAATGGATGCAGATGAAGAAATTATGGAAAATCTGGCCCGGGAAATTGACCAAAAGCTTGATAAAATTGAACCTCCTGTTAATGGTATTATTCTCAGACGCAGAGTTTATTTTATGGGAAGATGGATTAAGCATGGCGGCAGATATCCTGAATTGCTTTTAAGGATATTTCGTACAGGCAAAGCACTTTGTGAACAGAAGATTATGGATGAACATATGATTTTGTCAGAGGGCAAAACAATCGAGTTTAAATATGATTTGATAGACAATAATCAAAAGGATTTGGAATGGTGGACGGCAAAGCACAACTGGTATAGTAATCGTGAGGTTTTGGACCATCAGATGACTTTGGAAAAACAAACAGACAGCTCACTGGAAACAGGAGGAGAATCTGCAGGACAAGCTAAAATAAAACGAGCTGTTAAGAACAACGGTTATTATAAATTACCGAAGTTTTGGAGAGCTCATTTATATTTTATTTACAGATATTACATAAAGCTTGGTTTTTTAGATGGAACAGAAGGAAAGATATTCCATTTTCTTCAGGCTTATTGGTATAGATTTTTGGTTGATGCAAAAATGTATCAATGTGAAAAAGATGGTGTGAAAATGAAACCACAAGGGGATTTAAAGGCGTAATAAAAATTATTTGTATATATAAGTGAGGGAATAATATGAAAGTTGTGCATATGGGTGGAGGTTTAGGTAATCAAATGGCTAGTTATGCAACACTTACAGCATCAAGATTGTCTAACCCCGGTGACAAATTTTTTATTGAGACATTGGTATATAATGTATCAGAAGCCAATAAATCCTGCTGTCAATGGAATGGGTACGAATTGGATAAAGTATTTGGAATTTATGAAAAAAATATTTTAGATGAATTAAATGAAAATGAAAAAGCGCAGATTATAAAAGATTTATCTGATACAAAGTTTTGGGAAGGTAATAAAGAGGATTGGCATATAGCACAAGTTTTAAATAAATATGGATTTCCAAATCAATATCAGTTTTCTACTGATTTAGACAAAAATGAAAATTTGAACATAATTAAGTCATATATTAATAATATAAAATATAAATGTATGGTGTATTTAAATAAACAGAGCAATAGTTATATTGAATATTTTATTAAAAATAATTTTAAGAGGTTTTTAGCAGGAAAAATGCAAAAATCTATTATTGGCTATAAAAAAAGAGATGAGGATTATTACTACCCGGCATGTACATTTGAATTTATGAAGATTCCATGGTTACAGAAAAAGCTTGGTAATGAACTTAGAAAGGCATTTGTTTTTAAAAAAATAACAGATAAAAAAAATAAAGAAATACTTGATGTAATAAATAATACAAATTCTGTTTCCATACATGCAAGGAGATCGGATTTTCTTAGATATAATGGCGATTGTTATAAATTTGGGTATTTTAAAAAGGCTACGAAGTACATAAAGAAAAAGGTTAATAATCCGGTTTTTTTTATTTTTTCAGAGGATAGCGATTGGTGTAAAAATAATATCGAAACATTTGGTTTAGATTCAAGTAAAGATACTATTTATTTTGTGGATTGGAACATTGAAAAAGATAGTTATATTGATATGCAGTTAATGTCGGAGTGTAAGCATAATATTATAACCAAAAGTTCCTTTGGCTGGTGGGCAAGTTTTTTGAATAAAAATCCGGATAAAATTACATGTTGCCAAATCGGAGAATATATAACTACAAATCAGTTCTAATTATTGGTTTTATATTTGTTTGAAGGTTGGGGTTAATGATATGAATTCTTCTAAAAAGAAAATATTAATAATAACCGGTAGATATTTACCCGGTTATAAGGATGGCGGACCGGTTAGATCGATTAAAAATTTAACGGATTTTCTTGGAAATGAATATGATTTCAATATTCTAACCTGTGACAGAGATCATGGAGATATTAAACCCTATGAAAATATAAAAGTTAATGAATGGAACAGGCTAGGAAATGCTAATGTTTACTATGTCCCGCCTAAGGGCTTTAAATTTTCGGTTATAAAAAGGTTGGCGAATGATACTCATCTGGTTTATGTGTGTGGTTGCTTTAGTGATTATGCAATAAATACGCTTATATTAAAAAGATTTAATAAAATTAAAAAGCCTGTTGTGGTGGCTGCGATGGGATTGTTTATGCCAAATGCCTTAAAAAAGAAGCCTTTAAAATATAAAATTTTCATAAAAACTTTTAAAATTTTGGAATTATTTAGAAATATATATTGGTCGGCAACTACAGAATATGAAGGAGAGTGTATAAAAGCTTTTGTAGATAAAAATGCCAAGTGTTTCATAGCTGAAGATTTACCAAGAGTTATAAAGGATTATGATACAGTTAAAAATAAAAGTGTTGGTGAACTTAATGTTGCATTCTTATCCAGAATTTCCCCTGAAAAAAATTTGATTTACGCAATTAAAATATTAAAAAATGTTAAAGCCAATATTAAATTTACCATATATGGACCCATTTATGATAAAGAATATTGGGGTAGCTGCGAAGAGGAATTAAAAAAATTGCCACATAATATTCAGTGGAAATATATGGGGAATGTTGATTCGGAAATGGTTGTTGAAACTATAAAGCAACACCACATTTTTCTATTTCCTACATTGGGAGAAAATTATGGACATGTTATTCAGGAATTTTTATCGGCAGGCTGCCCTTGTGTCTTAAGCGACCAAACACCTTGGCTGGATTTAGAATATAAAGGTGCAGGTTATGTGATTAATCTGGAAAATAAAGAAAAATTTGTAAGAGTTATAGAGGAATATGCATATATGGATTCCGATATGTATAATACATGTGCAAATAGGGCATTTCAATATGCAGTAGAAAATAGTAATAATAAAGTGAAAAATACCGGATATAGACAAATATTTGATATGAGAGGTAATTTATGAAAATAAATAAGATAACAAAAAAAATTATAAAAGTGTTATCAAGAGCAATGATTAAACAATTGGCGCATTTTAATGGGAATATTTATACAAAAAAGTATGCATCTCATTTAAAGAAATATGGAATGGACATAGAGGGAATGCCAAGATATATAGCAACAACAGCAATTTTTGACGGCAACGATTATTCAATAATCCATTTAGGTGATGGCTGCGTTATTTCAAGTGAAGTCCAATTTTTAACACATGATTATTCCATTGCAAGAGGATTGCAGGCAATAGGCAAGAATAACCCGTATCCCAATAGGGATGAATTGTTTCTAAAAGGTATTTATGTTGGAAAAAACAGTTTTATTGGTGCCAGAAGTACTTTGCTGCCGGGTACACATATTGGTGATAATGTTATTGTAGGTGCCTGCTCTGTAGTTAAAGGGCGTGTTGAGGATAATTCAATTGTTATGGGAAATCCTGCTAAATTTTATGATAAAACTACGGATTGGGCAGAACGAAAATATAGAGAGCAGGAATATTTTATTGAAGAATAATATGATTTGTCTGCTTTATTGGTTGGGATGAAGAAAATGAGAATGCAAATTTTTAAAAGAAATGGTACATTTAGAATTAGTTGTTTTCTTGCGTTTAGTATAGTTCCGTTACAAATGCTTTCACATACAAGGCTTTCAATTCCGTTTTCAAATTATATAATTTACATAGTATATTTGGCAATATTATTTTTTTATTATATAAAAAATACGGAAATAGGCATATCGAAATCGGTTAGATTTTTATACTATAGCGTAATTGTAGGAATGCTTTTTATTCCAATATTTGTATTTCATGTAAAATCAGTAGCTGATATGATATATTTATTTTTGTCTATTTGTTTTTTAGCAACTTGTGATATTTTGGGAAGACAATTATCAAAGGATAATTATAGAATTATTTTTGTATGGGTAATTCTTTGTACGGCTATAGTTGATTTTATGGTGATATTAAATATAAACGAGATAAATGTGAATACAATATCGGGAGTATTTTATTCTGCAAATGACAAATTAAGATATAGGGCTTCTTTTGGATTTTGGCATCCTAATTTTGCTGCAATTGTTTTAGACACGTTATTATTGTTATATTACATTTTATTAAATTACATTGTTGATGTTAAATTGAAACGAATTATTGTTTTTTGTATATTAATAAATTGCGTTCCTTTATTATGTACAGGTTCAAGGACAGCCATAATGAGTGCAATTGCTTTTATTTGTTTTGAAATTGGTTTTAGGATTTTAAAAAAAATTAGAAGTAAAAAAATACGTGGATTAATAGCAGTTAGCTTGGTTTTTATAATTAGTTTTATAATGCTGAATATTAATTATGATTATGAAAGTTTATCAAAATTTAGCAGCGGCAGATTATCTGCTGTAAGTGTTGGGCTGGAGTCTTTAGGCAGAAATAACAGTTTAATTTTTGGTTTTACTGTAAGTAAAGTATCAAACCTGAATGCTTCTTTATCAGGTATTGATGCAACAGGTTCGGATAATTGGTATTATACATATATTGCCAGATTTGGCATTGTCGGTATGGTATTTTTTTTGTTACCTTTAATTATAATGATTTACAGAATATATAGTGCTTTAATGAAAAATTTATGTATGTCTTATGGATTGTCCGCAATGTTAACATTAATCATATATAGTATTGGAGAAAATGTTTTGTTTAATCAAGGCGTAGTAATCAGTTTAGTCGTTTGGATAATATTTTTTAGCTGTGTATATACAATAGATATTAATAAAAATATGAACAAGTTGAATTATATTAAACAGTATTCAAAATATACGGATACGGATGAAAGATGAATTAACTATTTAAGATGTTTTTGTTGGAGGATAAATGAGATTTGTAAATTTAGCTGTGGATAGATTGAAAAGATATGGTTTTTATTGTCATACATGTTCTATTTTATTTTGCCAATTTTTAAAAGAACATATAAAGAATAAAAAATTACTTAAATTAGTATATTTAATTATTTCGCCGATTTTGATACTAAAATGGATATTTACAATGTTTGCGGAAGTGACAATAGGAAGTCTTTTTGCAATGTATTGGAAAAAACGAGAGAATAAAGTAAAATTTGAAGATGAATTGTCAATAGCAGCAATTGTTAAAAATGAAGGTCTTTATATTCAGGAATGGATTGAATTTCATAAACTGGTTGGTGTCTCAAAATTTTATATATATGATAATGAAAGCTCTGATAATTTGAAAGATATTTTACAGGATTATATTATTAATGGGGAAGTTATATATGAATATTTTCCGGGCAAATCTATGCAACTGCCTGCCTATAATGATGCAATTAAAAAGTATAAATATAAAAGCAAATATATGGCTTTTATTGATTTAGATGAGTTTTTGATGCCAAATAAATATGGAGAATTATTGCCCGATATTATTGACAGTATACTTAATAAAAGTATTCATGCAGCAGGTGTAGGTGTTACTTGGCGAGTTTTTGGTTCGTCGGGTTATGAAAAAAAGCCTGACGGTTTAGTAACAGAATGTTATCTGAAACGCAGTGTAGATAAATGTTGGCAGAATTATCATATTAAAACGGTATGTAATCCACGATTGGTTAAATATTATGTTAGTCCCCACTTTCCTTTATATAAGTTGGGAGTATGGAATATAAATGAGGAAGGAAGAAGATTAAGAGCCTGGTTTTCATTGGGACAGTGTTATAATAAAATTAAAATAAATCACTATTTTTGTAAGTCAAAAGAGGAAGCATTAATGAAATGGAACAGAGGATTGGCAGACAGAAATACAAAATATGATTGGAAAAAGTTTGAAGATCATGATTTGAATGATGTATATGATGATGGTATGCTGCCATATGTTCCTATATTAAAGAAAAATATAAAGCAAATGGGAGAAAAATAAAATGAAAGTATTGTTGTTTACAAAGATGTTTCCTCGCATTGGAAACGACAGCTTTGGTTCATATGTTTATGATCAGATTAAGGAGTTAAAGGCGCTTGGAACAGATCTGAGGATTGTTTCGCCTCATTTGTATATTCCTAAGTGTTTTTCTTTATTGGGAAATAAATTTAAGTCACGTGCCTTTGCTCCGAATAAGTATGAATATAAGGGATTAACAGTGTATACTCCGCCTTGTTTATGGGCAAGGAATTTGATTAATAATCCTGAAATTAAATATAAAGTTTTTAAATTATCTGTTAAAAGATATTTATTAAGTATGTGCAAAGAATATAAACCTGATGTTTTATATGCATTAGACCCATCAATGGATGGTCGGCTCTGCCTTGAAATTGGACAAGAACTAAATATTCCTGTTGTGTTAATTGAACATAGTATGCCTAAATTTTATAATGATTTATATGGTAATGGTAAGTTTGAACACATATATAAAAAGGTTGCAACCGGTATTGACGAAATGATATATGTAACTAATCGTCAAAAAGAGGTGTTTGAAACTATCACCGGAAAGTTAAACAATTCCACCGCAATTCTTAACGGGTTTGTTCAGGAGAATGGGGAAGAAAGGATTCCAATTTTTAGTGACAATATTTTAAAGCTAATATGTATTGGTTATTTAGAGGAAAGAAAGGGATATCCTGTTTTATTTAAAGCATTAAAAATGCTTAAAGAAACTACAGACATTAAATTTAATCTTACAATAATCGGTGATGGCTATGATATGAAATTATATAGGAAAACAGTAAAAGAATATGGTATAGACTTTGAATGTAATTTTGTAGGAATAGTATCTCATAAAGAGGTTTATGAATATCTTAATAAAAGCGATATTTTTGTATTACCGTCATATGGAGAGGCGTTAGGGATTGCATATTTGGAAGCTATGAGTTGCGGTTTACCTATTATAGGAACAAAAAATGAAGGTATTTCTGATATTGTAACAGATAATGAAAATGGTATTCTTGTGGAAAAAGGTGATGTTGAAGGAATATGTGATGCGATTAAATTTTTATCAGAAAATCCTGAAACAGCAAAACAAATAGCAATAAGGGGATGCAAAACAGTTGCAGGTTTAACATGGAAAAAGAATGCAGAATTACTTTACAGTAGATTTGAAACAGTTATTAAAACTTACCAAAATAAAGACAAAGCAGCTAAAGTTCAGATGGGAGGAAAGTATAATGGATTCAAATAGTTTAAAAAATTTGTTTATAAGTTTTATAGTTCCGGTTTATAATACCTCATCTGATTATTTGAGACAGTGCTTTGATTCTGTTTTAAAAATAGATTCATGCTCCTTTGAATTGTTGATTGTGAATGATGGTTCGACAAATAGTGATACTTTAAAAATATTGGATGAATATAGTGCAAAAAGTAATGTAAGGGTAATAAATAAAGGTAATGGTGGGGTTTCTTCAGCCAGAAATGTTGCTTTGGATAATGCTGTAGGTGAATATATCGTATTTGTAGATTCTGATGATTATATTGAAACAAATAACTTTGCAGATATTGTAAAAATAATTAAGGATAATCCCGGTATTTCTGTTTTTGCTTTTACACATAGTGATGTAGATAATAATGGAAATCGTAAAATGGCCGGTTGTAATAGCGGCAATTTATTTATTGTTGACTCAATATTTAATTTATATAAAATGGGCATCAAGTATAATGCTTCAATAATTAGAGAAAGTTGCTGCAATAAAATATACAAAAAAAGTATTATAAGTGGTATCAGATTTAAAGAGGGTATGAAGTATGGTGAGGATAACTTATTTGTTTTAGAGGTTTGTGATAATGTTGATAAAATATTAGCAGTTTGCAGAAACTTATATAATGTTAGAACTAACAGAAATTCTGCTACCAATAAGTATAATCCCAATATTTTGGAAGAAAGACTTGTAAATCTTTATAAATTAGAAGAATTATATATAGAAAAGAATTACAAATCACAAATGGGTATTTTTTGTAATGATGCAATATTTAGAACCTATATTCATTTAATCTTGCGGTTATGGATTTTTCATAGAGATTGTCCTCTTGATTTTAAAGCTAAAAGAAATAAGGCAATAGAAATACTGCATGGTGAACCCTTTGGCCGTATGTTTAAAAATGCTGACCCCAAGGAGTTAAATATTAAGGCAAAAATTACTTATTATTTATTAAATAAAGATTTAGTGTTTTTAGGATATAAATTTTACTCAATGCATAAGCCCCAATTTATCAAATAACGTATATTAATTT
>DBGCRA010000154.1:0-5536 GCA_048359195.1 Candidatus Gallispira sp. | reverse complement strand
AATTATTGAAACAGGTGGTAAGCAGTACAAGGTTGCTGAGGGTGACATCATCACTGTAGAAAAGTTAGGTGTTGAGGCTGACTCCAAGTATACTTTTGACAAGGTTTTAGCTGTATGTGATGGCGACAACTTTAAGTTTGGTGCTGATGCTTCTGCTGCAACAGTTGATGCAACAGTTATGGGCGACGGTAAGGCTAAGAAGGTTATCGTTTACAAGTATAAGCCAAAGAAGGGCTTCCATAAGAAGAATGGTCACAGACAGCCTTTCACACAGTTAAAGATTGAAAAGATTAATGGCTAATTTTTAGTTAATATGATAAATATTAATGTTATCAGAAATGCCGAGGATAAAATATGCGGAGTTAAGGTTTTAAATCATGGAGACCCTGTTGTGTGTTCCGCAGTATCAATTCTTCTGCTAAATACCTGTAACAGTATTGAAGTGTTTACATCAGCGGAGTTTTCGGTTGATATAGCTTCCGAAGGCGGTGATGCAGTGCTTACTGTGTCAAGGTTTGATGATGAGGGTAAGGCAGAGCTTTTGTTAAATAGTTTAGTCCTTGGTTACAAATCTATTGAAGAAAGTTACAAAGACGATATAATCGTTTATGATTAGGAGGTGCAAGTGATGTTAAGAATTAACCTTCAGTTATTTGCTCATAAGAAGGGTGTTGGTTCTACTAAGAACGGCCGTGATTCTGAGTCTAAGAGATTAGGCGCTAAGAGAGCTGACGGTCAGATTGTTAAGGCCGGCAACATTCTTTACACTCAGAGAGGTACTAAGATCCATCCGGGTACTAATGTTGGTATTGGCGGTAATGATACATTATTCGCTCTTGTTGATGGCAGAGTTAAGTACGAGAGAAAGGGTAAGGATAAGAAGCAGGTTTCTGTTTACCCTGTAGCTGAGTAATTAATAATTAACCAAAAGTGGACTGACCTAATAAGTGCTTTTAGGTCAGTCTTTTTAAATATTTGTTATGAAGATTTTTGTTCCATAGTTGTTGAATTGTGAAGCAAAAATGTGCATAACATAAAAGAGATGATTTCGTAAGTTTGGAGAGGGAGTGAAATAATGTTTGTAGATAGAGCTAAAATTCATATTAAGGGCGGCAACGGCGGAAATGGTGCCGTAAGCTTTTACAGAGCAAAGTATATAACTCACGGCGGACCTGACGGCGGTGACGGCGGCAAGGGCGGCGACATTATTTTTATGGCTGATGAGGGTATGAATACTCTTTTGGATTTCAGATATAAGAGAATGTTTAAGGCATCTCCGGGCGGTGACGGCGGCAAGAGAAATTGTACCGGTGCCGATGGTGAAAACATTATTATTAAGGTGCCTGTAGGTACTGTAATAAGAGAAGCTGTTACCAATAAAATTATGGCTGATATGACTCATAATGGTGAAACCAAGGTTATTATTAAAGGCGGTAAGGGCGGTAAGGGCAATCAGCATTTTGCAACTCCTACAAGACAGGCTCCAAGATATGCTGAAAGAGGCAGAACATCAAAGGAATATGATGTTATTTTAGAGCTTAAGCTTATTGCTGATGTTGGTCTTGTAGGCTTTCCCAATGTAGGAAAGTCAACTATTCTTTCAATGGTAACAAATGCAAACCCTAAAATTGCAAATTATCATTTTACTACTCTTTCACCAAATCTTGGTGTTGTAAGAAGCAAGTGGGGTGACGACTTTGTTATGGCTGATATTCCCGGACTTATAGAGGGTGCCAGCGAGGGTATTGGCTTAGGTCATGAGTTTTTAAGACACGTTGAGAGAACTAAGGTTTTTATTCACGTTGTAGACGGTGCTGCACTTGAAGGAACCGATCCTATTGAAAATATTGAAAAAATTAAGGAAGAGCTTGAAAAGTACAAGGAGGGTCTTTCTGAAAGACCAACGGTTATTGCCGTAAACAAAATGGACATTCCTGAGGCAAAAGAAAACTTTGACAGAATTAAAGCGAAGTATGAGTCTGATACCGTAAAGGTATTCCCTATTTCTGCTGCAACCAATACAGGTCTTGATGAAATGCTTGCGGCTGTTGCCGATATTTTAAAGGATTATCCTGAGGAAATTATATTTGAAGAAGATTATGACGAGTTTGATAAGATTGAGGCAGAGGCAGCAGAGGACAGAGAGCCATTTACTATTGAGCAGTATAGTGAGCACTACTTTGTTGTTGAAGGTGTTGGTGTAGAAAAGATGATGGGCTACACTAATATTGATACTGAAAAGGGATTTGCTTTCTTCCAGAAGTATTTAAGAGAAAAGGGCATTATTGCTGCTCTTGAAGAAAAGGGCATTGAAGAAGGCGATACAGTTAAGATTTACGATTTGGAATTTGAATTTTATCATTAAAGGAGGGCATTATGACAAGTAAACAAAGAGCATTTTTAAGAAAGATGGCTACAAAAATTGATTCAGTTGTATCTATAGGCAAAAACGGTGCTACTCCCGAGGTAGTTAAAAGCTGTGATGAGGCTCTTGAAGCAAGAGAGCTTATTAAGTGTACTGTACTTGACAACTGCTTTGATGAGGTTAAGGATGTTGCTTATACCTGCGGTGAAAGGTCAAGAGCCGAGGTTGTTCAGGTAATCGGCAGAAGGTTTGTGCTTTACAGAGCTAAAAAGGATAAGCCTGTAATTGAATTGCCAAGATAAATTGATTGTAAAAAACCCTGTTACAGATTTAAGCTGTGACAGGGTTTTTGTGCAATATTACAAAATATTACATAAAAATTTTGGCATACAAATTTATGAAAACTGTAGTACAATAAAATAAAAAAGGAGTAAATATTTATGAAAGGATTATTTAAATTATTTATTTTATCATTTGTTTTTACACTTGTATTTTCTGTTGCGGTGCTTGCAAAAATCAATATGATTGCAGATGATATTTCAGGCGACGATAACCTAAAGGCGACAGCAATGAGTCTTGCTGCAAAGGATGGAATTGTAGAAAGTAATGCTGTATATGTAGCAACAGATGGTGTAAATTCTTCAGGCTATGGTACCATAGATAAGCCTTATGCTACTGTTGACTATGCAATTCAGAAAATTTCATCACCTGAAACTGTTATTTATGTAAGAGGTGGGGTATATGATCAGAAGATTGCTTTTAGAGCATCAGGCACAGCCGAACATTATCTTACGGTTAAAGCCTATCCGGGAGAAAAACCTATATTTGAAACAAGTTCAGTTGGCAGAATTATTGACCCTAACAAAAATAATTACATTCATATTGATGGTTTGACCTTAAAGGCTAAGGCGGACACCGTTTCAGGTTCAACTCATGGTGTTGAAATGACAGAGGGTCATCATATAATTTTTAGAAATATGGAAATTTACAATATAAATGTTCCTGATCCGACAAGCAGCAGTGTTTCAACTCATGCATTTAATCTTTATGGCAGCAATGCTTCTGTGCCTATAAGTAATATACTTATTGAAAACTGTAATATTCACGATATGCAGACAGGCTGGAGTGAGGCACTTACGGTAAATGGTAATTCTGAATATGTAAGTGTTATTAATTGTCGTATTGCAGATATAGGTAATATTGGTTTGGATTTTGCAGGTAATTTTGGCGCGTGCAGTACTGCAACACTTGACCAGACAAGATATTGTGTTGCGAGAGGTAATGTAGTATCTAACTGTATAAGCCCTAATGCAAGAAGCTATGGCTTGTATAATGACGGCGGACGTGACAATATATTTGACAGAAATGAAGTTTACGGCTGTTCAGGAGGTATTGAAATAGGCTCTGAAGAAGGCGGAAAATCAGGTAAGCAGGATGTAAAAAATATTAAGATTACGAATAATTATGTTCATGATAATATTGAAATAGGTATTGCAGTTGGAGGTTATAGTATTACCAGCTCATCTGTGGGTTATGTATATAATGTTAAGGTTTATAATAATACTATTGTTAATAATAATGAAACCGACCTTGTTATTAATAAATCTGATAATTTGGATTACAGAAATAATATTATTTATTCAACGCTTCCCGATAATTTGGATTCTTCATATAAAAATGCAATAAGATTAAGTTTTAGCTCTGAATATATTACAAACCTTAATTTTTCAAATAATATATATTATTCACCAGAGGGAATAAATGCTTTCTGTTTTAGAAATAATGATACGAAAATTTTTGGCGTTGAGAATTGGATTGATGAAAGCGGAAAATTTGCTGATCCATTGTTTGTAAATGGTGGTATGCTTTCAGAAGCTTCTCCTGCAATAGGTTTTGCAGACCGGAGTGTTGCTGTTGATTTAGGCTCTTATGATGCAGCGGAAATGCCAAGAATAATCGGTGAACTTGATGCCGGTGCCTTTGAATATCAGGATGGTTCAATACCTGTTGTAATCATTACAACTGAAACCACAACTGAATATATAACTGAATTAACTACTGAACCTACAACGAGTACCGTAAGTGAAACATCAACAGAAACTACAACTATGGCAGTTGGCAGTTTAAGTACATGGAATTTTACTGATGGTTCATGGGCAGATAAATCTACAGGAAATACTCTTTATACTGTAAGTGGTCTTTCTGTTCGTCATAATGGCAGTTACAGCAGTACCATGGGATTTAAGTTTGATGTGAATTCTAAAGCAGTAAAAACAGAGGGCTATTATATTGCTTTAAAAGCTGAAAAGAACGATGAAATAACTGTTTATGTTAATTATAATAAGTCAGCCTCAGGTTATTATGTAAGCTTAAGCCTTGCTAAGGTGGAGGGCACAGAATTTGTTGTTAAGGCAAGTGATATGGTTGAAGCATCAAAGACGGGAATTTATAGCATAAGTTTTACTGTACCTGAGGATGGTGAGTATATTATTTATACTGACAGTAACAGTTCAGGTTCAGCCTATTACAATAAGGTTGTTCTTGAAAAACCTCTTAAGGAGGGGGATTTTAATTTAGATGGTAATGTTGATATAAAAGATATTGTTGCTATGCTAAGACATGCTGCTGAAATAAATGTTGTTACTAACGAGGATTCTCTTAAAAATGGAGATTTGAATTATGATAATAATGTTGATATATTAGATGCAAAAATTCTTCTTAATCGTTTAAATGTTGATTGAACATAATAAGCCGCCTGTCAGGCGGCTTAAAAAATTAATAGCTTATTTAGTCATTATTTTTGCATTTATCACAAATTCCATAGAAATTAATATCACAGGCATTAATATGATAGCCTGATAAGTTCTCTAAATCCTTTATGTTTTCATTCAAATCGATATTACCATAATAGTCGATTATACTATGGCACTTAGTACATATTACATGAGAGTGCTTATCAGTGTTGGCATCATAGCGGTTGCTGTCCTCGCTGATATTAAATTCCCTTATAAGGTGTGCATCTCTCAATGAGGCAACAGTTTTATATACAGTTGCAAGACTCATTGCAGGAAAGTCCTCTTTAAGGTCGTTATATATTGTTTCTACTGTCGGGTGATTTTTGGTATTGGTAAGATAATTATAAATAGCCAGACGCTGTGGAGTTACTTTAAG
>DBGCRA010000153.1:0-23557 GCA_048359195.1 Candidatus Gallispira sp. | reverse complement strand
TATTATTTATTATTTTAAAAATGGGTCTAAATATTTTTCCCGACTTGTAATGCCGAGCTGTATATTTTTTATTTATATTTCAAGTATTTTCTTTGGACTTATATATTCAAAAATTGAACCAAGTGTTTTTCTGTACTTTGCATCTATATATGTTGCAGTATGTTGTTTTATACTTTTTCTGGATGGTACTGACTCTATAGAATATAAATATGAGGATTATATACCTTCAATTGATAAATTTATAACTATAGGTATAAATTTTATTCTTGCTTATGGATGTCTTTGGTTATTCGCATCTGTGATAAAAATGATGAAAATGATAAATTTTTCGTTGTTTTAAATTACATTGATTGAAAAATGTGATGACAACAATGATTAATTAGATATTCTGCTCAATTTGAGCAGAATTAATACGGAGGTATTGGACTGACTGGGAGGTTATTATATGAATGTTGTACACAGAACAAACGAAAACACAGATTTAATCGACTATGAGCTGTATAAAAATCGAAGTCAAGATGATTGGGCAAAATATACCAGACCTGCCCTTCTTAAAATGAAAGAAATTGTACTTACTTATTTGTCTGAAGATGAGTTAAGACTTTTAATGTACAAGTATACATATTGTTTAAGCACAACAAAAATAAGCCAAATATTAGCATTAAGTCCATCAACAGTCATCGAAAGGCTGCAAAAGTTATCAGACAACATACAAAAGATAATTATAAAATACTTAATTTTGTGTAATAATAAGGATAAGTTGACTGAAGATGAGTACGCAATTTTTGAGTATGTGTATCTTTATAGATATTCAATCTCAGATGTATCCATAAAAATAAACAAATCACGAAAATATATTTACAATACATTAAATGAAATAACTCAAAAATTATTAAAAAAATAACAATAAATCCTATCTTTAAACCATTAATATGGTCTGCAGATAGGATTTTTTATTTTTGGTAGAAAAGCAAACCTTAATAATTTCTTAATAAATTTCAGGTAACAAATCGCCGAATTTTTGCCTAAAAAGTATGTATTAGTGAGAGGAATAAATGTTTTTTTACTAAATGAAATGAGAGGTGGTAAAATGTTTTTCTTATCGGGAGTTCCCCCTTGATTAAAACTTTCGGACAAGTTGTCCGAAGGTTTTGCTCTAAAAATAAAATCTAAAAAGTAATTTTATTACATAAAAACTAAATATCATCCAAAAAAGAAAAGAATTATGCTTATAAGTATGGTTCTTTTTTTCTTTAGAGAGGAGGCTTAAATGAACAGAGCAGTAGCTTGAATAGCATCTCTTTTGTTTTCAATTATTTTTTCAACAACCATTTTTGCCGGTAATTCAGAGGCAGCAGAGTTTAAATATTTATTTTTAAAAGCTGCTGAAAATTACATTGATACAATTAATGTTAAAAGTTTGAATTTAACAGAAACTGAAATTAGTAAAAATTTATCTGAAATATTTGCAAAAGAAAATGTATGGTATTTGGATTGTCGATATGTACCTATCGACAAAGATACTGATGGTATAGTGGAAGAGATTAGATTATGCTACAGAGTACCGCAAGAGGAAATCATTGAAAAGGAATCTTTAATCAATGGTGAATTAAATTATATCATAACACTTACAGACGGGTTTTCAAATCGAGAAAAAATTAAAATAATTTATGATTATTTTATTGAAAATTTTACTTATGATGAAATGTTGATGAATAATGACATATGTCGCTTATTTGAAACAAAGAAAGGGACTTGTGCTGCATTCTCTTTGGCTTTTAAAGAAGTTATGGATAAATTAGATATTCCTTGTGAAATTATAGTGAATAATGATATGTTCCACGAATGGGTTAAAGTATATGTAAATGACAGTTGGAAGAATATTGACATAACAAAAGGGTTAGCTCTTAAGAATACAAATATACCCAATGCTGAGTACAGAGCATTTTTACAAGAAGATGTAGTGTTAAAAGCTTGGGGATATAGATTTTAAATTTAACAAGGTTTAGGAGGAAAAGAAAAATGAAAAAACTTAAAAAAACTGTAGTGTCATTACTTTCTGCAGTAATGACTATTAGTTGTGTGAACATATCGGCTTTTGCAGATATGAAAACAGAAACAGGCAATAAAATTGTTGTGCCTGTTAAAATCGACACTTCAGAAATGAATACAGTAAATGGATTTATAGCAACAATTAATTACAATCCCGATGACATCACTCCTGTGCTTGCAGGAGAAGATATTCTTTCTGATGAAAGCTACGCTGTGTCTAATGTGGACAGAGGCTATCTGGTAGCCGACAAGGTATCTGAGGGTACATTAATAGTCGGCTGGGCTGATAAAGATTTTTATTCTTTGGAAGATAATAATGTAATGGCAAATATTACATTTGCAATCAATCCTGACTCTGAAAATAATACCATAGAAATTAGTACTAAATTACATCAGGTAGCAAGATACCCCGATGTAATGGCTGATGAAGATGAATATTTCTATTCTAATGTTTATGATTTAAGTACAATTACTGAAGAATCAGACAATAATATTGAAAGTAATATTATTGTGTCTGATGATATAGAATCCGGTTCAAGCATTGAACTTGTAGAGTAAACAGGAGGTAAGACAATGAATAGAATTAAGAAATTTTTAGCGTCATTACTTGCCTTTGTAATGACATTAGCTAGTCTTGGTGTAACAAATGCTTTTGCAGTAGATGTTGTTTCAATTAGTGCAAGTGAAAAAACGACAAATGTATATAAATATGCCAAATCAAATGGACTTGATAAATTTGAACCATCAATGTATATATTTACAGCAACTTACTCAGATGGCAGTACAGCAACAATTGATAGCAATCTTATAACATTTGATACTGATGAAATGGATAATGTTTTGGCATATGATGATAAACTGACCGCCAACAAAAGTGATGTAACTTGTAATGTTTATGCAGAATATGGGGGTTGCAAAACTTCTATTCCTGTTACATTAACGTATGGACTTAGTAAAATTTCCCTTAAATATCCTCCAGACAAATTAAAATATGTTGAGGGAGATAATCTTGAGACTGATGGAATGGTGCTTACTTATTTTAATAATTATGGTGCTTTTGCAGATACACAAGTGGAATTTTTTAAAAACAAATTTATGAATTTAACTCTAAATAACCATAGTTACCATTGTCAGGTTATTTGTGAAATTCCAAATTTAACTGTGGAATCATTAGGTTATAAGGAGTTTGTTGTTACATCAAGTAGTATGTCAACATCAACAGTTGTTAATCAGAATACAGTACCTGTAGTCGAGGGACAGAAAATTATTACATTAAGAACTGTAGCTGTTCCAATTGAGCTTATTGATTATGATTCAGAAATAATGGTAGATGCAACAGATTCGTATTATTCTGAAAAGACAGGAATTTACTGGGGAAAAGCAAGTTCAAATTCATTTTTATATATGTGGTCTGATGATATATACATATCTTCAGTAGATGCTTTAGAAGTTACAGGCATTACAGTAACAACTCAACCTACCAAAACTGCATACATTGCAGGGCAAAATTTTGACAAGAGTGGCATGATAGTAACAGCTACTTATAATAATGGTAGCACAGCTACAATAACTGACTATGCTATTGATGAAACTCAGTTGCAGAATGGTCAATCAAATGTATATGTTACTTATGGTAATTATTTTACAACAGTTCCTATCAGTGTTGTTGCTAAGGAAATTTCAAGCATTGAAGTTACAGAACAACCCGACAAGACATTTTATGTTGAAGGCGAAGTATTTAATCCTGCAGGTATGGTAATTACTGCTACATATACAGATGGAAGTAAAGAAGATTTGGCTAGTACAGAATACTCATATTCTGAAAGTGCTTTACAAGCAGGAACTTCATCAATGACAATTTCTGCAGGTGATAAAACAGCATCTGTGCCTATCACAGTTGTTGAAAAGGAAATTACAGCTATATCAGTTACAAAGTCACCGGATAAAATAAGCTACATAACAGGACAGTCTGTAGACCCAACAGGAATGATTGTAACAGCTACATTCAATGATGGCTCAACAGCTGTTATATCTGATTACAGCTATAGCCCTAATGTTGTAAATGATGATACAACAGAAATAACTGTAAGTAAGGATGGTAAGACTGCTGCAACTCCTATTATTGTTACAGAAAAGGGTGTAGTAAGCCTTGAAATTACAAGTGATCCTGATAAAACAGAATATACTGCAGGAGAAGCATTTGATACTACAGGAATGACTGTTGTTGCACATTATAATGATTGCAGCACTTCTGTTATAAATAATTACACTGTGAACACAACACCTTTAGCTGCAGGTCAGACAAAGGTTTATATAACTTATGACAATTTGTTTGCAACGGTTGACATTACAGTTAATGAACAGGAAGCTCCTGTTACATTAACAGGAATAAAAGTAACAGAACAGCCTGATAAGGTATCTTACATTGCAGGACAGACTTTTGATAAATCCGGTATGGTTGTTAAAGCTGTTTACAGTGATGGTTCTGAGCAGGAAATAACAGATTATGTTGTTACCAATGCACCATTATCAGAAGGTACTACTACTGTATATGTTACATACGAAAATTACTTTGCAACAGTTTCAATCAGTGTTGCTGCTAAAGAAATAGTTTCTATAGAAGTAACTAACGCACCAACACAAATCACTTATGTAGAAGGTCAGTTATTTAATCCTGCAGGTATGGTAATTACTGCTACATATACAGATGGAAGTAAAGAGGATTTGGCATTAACTGAATACTCATATTCTCCTTTTGTTGCATTAACAACAGATGATACCATTATAACTATATCTGCAGGTGATAAAACTGCAACAACACCTATTAGTGTTGTTAAGAAGGAAATTGTTAAAATCGAAGTCACAAAGAATCCTGATAAAATGACATATGTTGTCGGACAGACTTTTAATCCTGATGGTATGATTGTAGAAGCCTATTACAATGATGGCACATCAGCAGAAATCTTTGACTATATTTATCAGCCTGAGATTATCACAGGAACAAATAGCGTTCGTGGCGATGTAAATGGAGATGGCTCTATTGATAATGTAGATGCCGCACTTGTACTTAGATACATCTCAGGAACTACCGTAACAGATAAATTTGATACTACTGCTGCTGATTGTGATGGATTACCGGTAATCAGTGTCCTTGACGCCAATTGGATATTAAGATATGTTGCAGGACAAGAATCTGTAGATACAGGATTTACTGGCAAGGAAGATGTTGTAATTTCAAAAGACGGTGCTTCTGATACAATAACCGTAAATGTAGTTGAGAAGGCTATCATAAGTCTTGAAGTTATTAAATATCCTGATAAGACAGATTACCTTGCAGGTCAGGAATTTGACCCTACAGGTATGATTGTTGAGGCAACATATAATGACGGTAGCACAACTGTTATAACTGATTATAAGGTTGATACCAACAAGTTATCATCTGATACTACAGAAGTATATGTAACTTGTGATGGTGTATATACAACTGTTCCTGTAATAGTTAAAGACAGTGACGTAGTAAAAATTGAGATTATTAAAGAGCCTGTTAAAACTGAATACGTTGAGGGTGAAAGCTTTGACGACACAGGAATGATTGTACAAGTTACATATGAAGATGGTACTACTGAAATCATAATTGATTATAAGGTTAATCCTTCAGGCAGTTTAACAACAGATGATGACAATGTTACTATTAGCTATGGTGATGTTGAAACAACAGTACCTGTTACAGTTGTTAATAAAGTTGTCACAGGAATTGAAATTACCAAGCTTCCTGATAAGCTTGAATATGAAGAAGGCGAAGTATTTGACCCTGCAGGTATGGAGGTTACTGCGACATATAACGATGGTTCTACTGCTGTAATCAGTGATTACACATACAACACTGATCCGTTTGTTGCAGGTGATACAAGCGTAACTATTGAATATAAGGGATACACTGATGATGTAAGCATTGTTCTTTCAATGGCTGGCTTAGAGGCTTTCGTTCCTGAAAGAAATGGTGATTTAAATAGAGATGGCAATGTCACTCCTGAGGATGCGATGATTCTTACAAAGATTTTAGGAAGTGTTGCATATGGTTATAAGGCAGTACATACAGGTGATGTTGACGGTGACGAAATTCTTACAAGCGATGATGTAACACTTATTAAGAATTATTTTAATGGCAATGTAAGTCTTTCCGATGAATCACTTATTAATGCCGATATTGATGGTGACGGCGAAGTTACAGAATATGATGCAATACTTGTAAATAAGGCTACATTAGGAATGTGGTCACTTGATACTATCTATAAATTAAATGCTGATGCTAATGACGATGGCAAGATTAATATGCTTGATGTAATATGGATACTTAATGCTTATTATAAGCATACAACTATTGACCACATTGAAATCATTACACCACCTGAGAAAGTAAACTATGTTGAAGGACAGACCTTTGATAAGTCAGGGATGGTTGTAGAAGCTATTTATAAGGACGGAACAAGGGAAGAGCTTACAGACTACAGCTATCCTGTAAGACCTCTTGAAATGAACGATACATCTGTTATTATTTCTTTTGATAGTCACGAAGCGGAACAGCCTATTACTGTCTATAAGAAAGCGATTATCGGTTCTGATGATGACAAATATCCAACAACAGAAACTTCAACAGAGGTAACAACTTCTGATGGTACAGAAGTAACAACAGGAGATGAAGGAAGCGAAACAACTACATCAGATTCTGATGTAAGTACAGAAATTACAACTTCAAGCGATGGTTCAACAGAAGCAACTACAACAGAAGATTCTACAGAAACAACTACCGAAGAAAATAATGGTAATTCAGCAGGTGTTAAAATAATCAGCCTTCCTACAAAGCGTGTATATGTAGAAGGTGAAGTATTTGATCCTGAAGGACTTGTTATTGAAATTTCATACAATGACGGCAGCAAGGAATACATTAAGAGTAGTGATGTAACTGTTGATAAAACTCCTTTTAAACTTGATGATATTTACGGTGTAATTTATTATGAATACAATGATTTAACTGAAAAAATCAATGTACCAATTACTGTTATTAAGAAAGAAATATCATCTGTAGAAATCACAAAGCAGCCTGATAAGACTGAATACGATGAAGGCGAACCATTTGATAAAACCGGTACAGAAGCTGAAATAACTTACAATGACGGTACAAAGGAAACTGTTTATGCCGATGATATAACTGTTGTTGATGATAAGCCCTTAACTACTGACGATGACAGTGTAACTGTAATTGTTGGCGGAATCAAGGTAGAAATTCCTATTATAGTAAGACCTGTAACTACTACAGAAATTACTACTGAAACAACAACAGAAGTAACAACCGAAGATTCAACTGAAACAACTACAAGACGTCCGTCAAGCGGCGGCGGTGCAGGCGGTGGACTTGTTGTCAGCACTACAGAAGCAACTACAGAGACTGCAACTGATGAAGTTAATACTGAAGAAAATACAGAAGCAACAAGCGAAAATGAAGATAACAGATTTGAAGATGTAATTGACCATTGGGCAGAGGAATATATTGAATATCTTCACAAAAACGGTATTGTACAAGGTGTAACTAATAAGTTGTTTATGCCTGATCTAAGTACTAAGAGAGGAGATTTTGCAATTGTCCTTGATAGATTACTTAATCTTGAACAGGGATACATGACTTTTGAAGATGTAAGTCATAGCAGCTATTATGCACACGCAATAGCTAATTGTGCTTCTTGTGCTTCTGCAGGTATATTCATTGGGTATGGTGATGGAACATTTAAACCTGAACAGACTATAACTCGTGAGGAAATGATGGTCATAATGGCTAAGGTATTTGCAGGCACAGATTACAACTTCAATTCTGTTGATACTTCTAGCTTAACCGACTACATAGATGGCGAAAGCGTAAGCTGGTGGGCTAAGCCTTACGTTGCTTACCTCGTTAATAACAGTACAGTTGTTGGCGATAACGGCAGAATTAAGCCGCAGACAATGATTACAAGAGCCGAGATGGCTGTTGTGATTTATAATTACTTGAATAAATAATCCAATATTTTATTCTGCTCAATTTGAGCAGAATTTAAAAACAGCCTGTTTCGGAAAAGAAGCAGGCTGTTAATTTTATACAAAACAATGAAAAACGGAGGAATTGATATGAAATTAATTAATTTGAAGAAAAAAATCACCAAAAAGAACATTGTCAATAAAATTGCCGCTGTATCAAGTATGACAATGGCAGCATTAACACCTGTTTCAGCAGCATCAGGCAGTGCATTAACAACTGCTGTCAATCTGTTATCAAAGGGTGCTATAGCAGGTGGCGGCATATGGGCAATATGGGGCATTGTACAATTAGGTATGGCAATAAAAGACAGTGACGGTCCCGGCATAGGCAAAGCTATTTGGCAGATTGTCGGCGGTGCTATTATCATTGCAGCAGGCACAGCCTTGACTACAGTTGATTTGACATTAGCATAATTTTGAGGGGAGATTATTCTCCCCTCGTAAGGAGATGATTTAATGGGTTGGACGGCAAATATGTTAAATGACCTCTGCAACTTAGAGCTTGACAGTGGTTTAGCGACCTCTCTGACAAAAACGTTGGCAGAATTTAGCCCGGGAACAAATACAGCAATAGTTAATGTTATGAAAAACTCTGTTTTCGGCATAGGTGCGGGACTTTTAACACTATTTATGCTTATGGAATTGATAGCACTGGTAAACAGAGCTGACGGCAGCGAACAGGGACTTATGGGAATACAGCTTCCTGCAAATGTTATTATTAAATTTGCTATATTCTCGGTGCTTTTCTGTCATATTCCCTCTATATTGGGTGCTATAGAAGAAATAGCAGCATCGATAGCAAGCAGTCTTGCCTCTACCGATTACTCATTCGGTGTAGGTATAAGTCCTTCACAGACAAGCGTTATAGCAGATGCTGTTGACAGTCTAGGTATTATTGAAAAAATATTTACGTACATAATAGTTCTTATCTGTTGGTTACTGGTTCGTTTGATATTGGGCATTATAAGCATTATGGCAATATTCAGATGTTTTGAACTGTGGCTTTTGCTTTTATTCTCCCCTATTCCCCTTGCTTGTCTTGCGAGCAAAGAATTTAATCAGACTGCTTTCAATTTCCTTAAAAATTTTACAGCAGTAAGTTTAAATGCAGCAGCTATAGTCGCTTGCTTTGTCATATATAAAACACTTATGACATCATTTATTGTGTCATATGACCCATCTACAGATGTGTCATTTTGGCTTAGCAGCATACTTATGAAAAATATTACATATGCGTTTGCTCTCGGTGTTACAGTATTCAGTTGCGGAAGAATAACTAAGCAGATGTTCGGTGTAATCTAGGAGGTGAACATATGTCAATAGAAGTAAGAGTGCCTGAGGAAATTATGGACTACAAAGAAGCTATTGTTTGCGGTTTGTCACTGCGAGAAATTATATGGGGCGGTATTGCTGCTGCAACATCAGCAGGCACATATTTAGCTTTGCAGTGGATAAGCAAGGATTTAGCTACATACGCAACAATAGCAGTAGCTGCACCATCTTTATTGATAGGCTTTATTCGCCCTGACGGCAGAAAGTTTGAAGTATGGTTGAAAATAAAAATTAAGTGCTATTTCTCAAAATCTGTAAGAGGATATGAAACAGACCCTAATGCTAAACTGCTTCCTATAGAAAATGAGAAGTTCAGAGAATTTCTACAGCAAGAGGCCATAATCGAAGAAAAGCAAAGAATAAAGGAATTAAATGCTAAACAAAACAGGAGTTTTAAAGAAAAACGAGGTGATTACATTGCTTGGCTCAAGGAAAAAATCAACAGTCATAGAGGAATTAAAGAAACAGCAAAAAGAGAATATGACCTTGTTGAAGTCACAGAAAAAAGCATTAAAGGAAAGAGAAAAGCTGCTGCAAAAGCAGCAGCAGAAAAAGGAAGAAAGTTTAGAAAAAAGAAACAAAAAGAAGAAAAAGAAACTTAAAGCTGAGGCTGCTCCCAAGAGCTGTCAGCAGACATTAAAATATAAGTATATGTTCCAAAACGGTATATGTCAGATAGGTGAAAATTTCTATTCCAAAACACTCAAGTTATCGGATATGAACTATCAAGTTGCACAGCGTGATGAACAGATAGACATATTTGCTAAATACTGTGAAATACTTAATTATTTTGACCCGAATATTAATTTTCAAATATCTGTTCACAATCGCAGAATTGATATTGACGAATTTAAAAACAATATGTTCCTCAAACTTCAAAACGATAATAAGAACGAGTATAGAGAAGAATACAATGCTATGCTTGAAAAGAAAGCATTGCAGGGTCAAAATTCCATTGTGCGTGAAAAGTATATTACATTCGGCTTGGAGGCTGACAGCTACGAGGCTGCTTATTCTGCGTTGATGCGAATTGAAACCGACTGTATAAGCCAATTTAAAGGCTTAGGCTGTGAGGTAACAAGTTTGTCGGGCGAAGAAAGGCTTGAATACATAAACAGTATACTCAATCCGTCAGAACCGCTCAATTTTAATTATGACAAACTTGTAGGAACAGGCTTATGCACAAAGGATTTTGTTGCACCTTATTATTTTAATTTTGCTGCCGACCCTAAGAGGACAATGTTTGAATTTGGCGATTATTACGGACAGGTGCTTATTATCAAAAAGTATCCGTCTGATATGTCTGATAAACTGCTCAACGCACTATCTGAAATACCGTGTAATACGTCAATTAATATTCACTCAAATTCACTTGACAATAGCAAAGCGTTGAAAATGGTTAAAGGTAAGCTTGCATTAATGGAGCAGGAAAAAATGAACCGACAGCAGAAATTAATACAGCAGATGACTGACCCTGATATGATACCGCAAGGATTAAAGCGACATCTTGATGAAACACAGCTGCTCATCGGGGATATGCAGGACAAAAATCAAAGACTTTTTAGGGGTGCTGTTTTGGTATTCACATCAGCTAAAACCAAAGAAGAACTGGCTGAAAATGTAGAAAAGTTAAAAGGTGTCGCACGCTCCAACAATTGTGAATTAATGCCTATTCCGTGTGAACAGGAAGCAGCACTTAACGCAACATTGCCTCTTGGTAGAGATGATGTTGAAATAAGACGAACACTAACTACAGCTTCACAGGCAATTTTTATACCGTTTACAACTCAGGAACGGTTTGATGCAGGCGGTCATTATTACGGACTTAATGCTTTGTCAAGAAATCTTATTTTTTTGAACAGAAAATTGCTTAAAAATCCAGCAGGTTGGGTTTTAGGTACACCGGGCGGCGGTAAGTCTTTTGCAGTTAAATCAAAAGAAATACTGCCTATATTGCTTGACGGCTCAGACGATGAAATACTGGTTATCGACCCCGAAAGCGAGTATGGACTTCTTGCCGAAAATTTCGGCGGTGAAATTGTAAAGATTTCTAATGACACAAACACATACTTCAATCCGCTTGATATTACCATGGACTATTCGGGCGGTGATGATGATAAGGAAAACAAAAACAATCCTCTGTCATTCAAAACAGAGTTTTTATTTTCATTTTTGGACGTTATAGTCACAAAAGAGAGTGGTATGGGATTGTCTGGTGCAGAGAGGACGCTTGTCGACAGAACATTAACCAATGTTTATAAGAATTATTTTAATCGTCCCAATTCACCTATGCCGACACTAATCGACTTTTGCGAGGAATTAAGTAAAAACAAAGAACCGTCATTACAAGCTGAAAAAGACAATTTGCTTAAAGTGCTTGGATTGTATACAACAGGCTCTTTTAACTTATTTGCACACCACACAAATGTTAATATCAAAAATAAGTTTGTTGTGTTTGATATTAAGGAATTAGGCTCTCAAATGATGACCCTCGGTATGTTAGTTATCCTCGACCAGATATGGAATCGAGTGACTTCTAACAGACTTATAGGCAGAAACACCTGGATAGTTGTTGATGAAGCACATTTATTATTCAACAATCCTTTTTCTGCACAGTTTTTAAGCAGCCTTTGGAAGCGAGCAAGAAAGTACGGTGCTATCTGCACAGGTATTACTCAGAACGTAGAGGACTTGCTTGAAAGTGATTTAGCAAGAAAAATGTTATCAAATTCTGATTATATATTAATGCTTAACCAAAGTAGTGCTGACCGAAATAAATTGGGAGAAATATTAAATATTTCACCCACACAGCTTAGTTTTGTGACAAACGCTACCGCGGGTCAGGGGTTGTTATTTGCAGGAAGTGCAGTAATACCATTTGTTGACAAATTCCCTTCAAGTACAAAAATTTATAAGATGATGACAACAAAGTTTTGTGAGGTTGTAAAAGATAAATAGAGGTGATTTTGTTGGATAAAGATATTATTAAAAGTAATGATACCAAATCAGCTATTACGAAACAAAAAACCGAAATTAATAAGTTACAGCTTGAGGAAAGCCAAAAAAAGAACGTTGAAGAAACATCAGCGGTTAAAAAGAATATAAAACATACCGATGATGCGGAAAATCATATATCATTCAGAGATTATTCGGGCAAAATCAAGTATGATAACCTAACAAGCAGCAATCTTAAAATTAACAAAAAAGAAACACACAAAACTGAAGAACCTAAGCAAGACAACAATATTAAGACTGAAAGCGACAAACAAAGTGTTATTAAGCCTAAAGAAACTGAAAACGCTGTTAAGACAAAAGATATAAACAACAACGGTGTTGTTAAATCTGCTGACAGTAAATCTGCTTTTCATCAAAATACCGCAGATGTTTCGGAAAGTATACGAGGTAATAAGGCTTATTCTTCTACCGCTTTTCACTATTCAGAACAGGCAAGCGGACAAGGTATTGTTAAACTGAATAACAGCAATATTATCAAAACAAATAATAGTACAGATGTTATAAAATCTGACAATAACGTGGGTATAGTCAAGGCTACAGATTTTAAAGACACTTTTAAAAAAGCTGTAAAACGCAAGATACACAGCAAACAAAAAGAGAAATATTCAAAACAAAAAACGGGCAAAAGCGGTTATGCAAGACAAGATTACAATAAGCAAGAGCAGATTGTAAAAAACACTGTTAATGTTATTAATAAAAGTGAAAATTATAAGTCAAATGTAAATGCTAAAGATACAGCGTTTACATACAAAGACAGCATACTCAACGGAGCCGACAACAGTAATATTGCCGTATCTTCTGCACAAAATAGGCTGCAAAAAGCTGTGAAAACAAATATCCAAAAGAAACAAATGGATACAGTTAAGGCTAAAAAAGATAAAAAATCCGATATAAACGCTGTAAAAGTCGTTGACAACAGCTATATCAACACAGCTCCGTCTGTTGTCCGGTCTATGATTAATGAGCAAACATCTGTTGTGAAAGAAAGTGAGGAAGCGTATCGCTATACTGATACAAACACATACGCTCAAAGCACTTTTAAGCCTGAACCTAAGATTAATTACAATGTTAAGCCTAAAAATTATAACATAAAAAGCCGTAAAAATGTTGTTAAACCTAAAAATGATTACGGCATTGTTAAGTCGTCTGAGTATATTGCGGCAGATACTGTTATTAATCAAGCTGAAAATTCAGAAACACAGGAAGATAAGGCAACTTTAAAGGGTGCAAGAGCTGTCGCTACAGCGGCTTACATCATTAAGCCTGAAAATGTTGTAAAAGCAGATACAACAACATCTAGCCGAAAGCAGAAAATTAACAAAAAGCGTATTAACGATGCTAAAAAGAATTTAAACATAAAAGATGAGGCTGCCAACAGTCTTAAAAAGGCTATACTCCAAAACAATATGCGTGCCAAGAAAGCAGTAAATGTCGGCAAAGCCGCTATTGTCAAAGGTATAAAAGACGGTATAGAGGACGCAGGCAATAATGATATGCCCGTAAAAGCTATAGACGATGTTATTAAGACTGCCGATACTGTTGTTGGTGTAAAAAACGGTATAAAAGCAACTGTAAACACCACAAAATCAGCAGCAAAAACTGTCGCAAGTACAGCAAGGTTTGTAAAGAACACACCTAAAAGAGCTGTATCCGGTGCTAAAAGATTAAAGAAAGCGGCAAATAAGCTGCGTAAATTTAAGCAATTGTCAATGCGTAACAAAACACGTTATTCAAAAATAGTTGTAAAATCAGCGTTTAAGCAGGCAACAAAAGTTATAGTTGCTGCCTCAAAATCCGCTGCAATAAAGATAGGTGCTGTACTCCTTGTATGGCTGCTGTTTGTTGTTATTATTGCAGGCTCTGTTGCAGCTTGCTTGACCGTATTTATGTGGCAGACTTCAGATGACTTGGATACAACTCAGATAGTCAAATATATATCAGAATTGGACTATACTAAACAGAATGAATTGTTTCAGGGAAAGACAAATGTTGAAATTGAACGGCATAATGACAGTGCGTCTAAGGCTTGGCGTTATCATTACTTATTAGCTGTAGACGTTGAACCCGACAACTTGAACGCAGACGGTTCAACTCCCGCTGAAACAGATATGCACTGTGTTTATAAAGACGGCATGGGAAGTAGCGGAAATGAGCTATCTGTTACATACAGAGGTTTTAACTATGAATTCAGTTCTTCTGATGATATGCTTGAAAATTTCAGATGGACTACAGATGATTACCGAGCTGCTTTAGCCTATCTGCAAGTCAAGAAAAGCAATCTCGGTTGGCTATCAACGTTATTTGGTTTTGTTGGCGAAATGCAGTTAAAATCTGCCGCTAAGGAATTGCACGAGCAGACTTACGGCACAATAGTCAATAAAAATGTTGAAGGTGATGTTACAACATTTAATTATGTCAACCCTATTGCCCACGCATCTTACACTACAAGTACAAGTATCAATCATTATTACTTTGGCAGAAAATTCTCTGTAAAGTATCTTATTGATAACGATATTGTAAGATTTGATGATGACGATGATAAAAACAAGAGTTTGAAAGAACAATTTGAATATACCTGCAAATACGGAAATATAGGTGTTGCTAATTTAACTTATCCTTTGGATTTAGCGGAAGATGAAAAAATAGCTGATAAAATCGTAAAGCATTTTGGCAAACAACTGGTTATTAAATATGCACCACCCAAAGAACCAGAAGCAAGCGACAGACACGATGTTTACGGAAGCATAATCAAAACAACAGGTTATCACTATGCAAATGACCTTGAGGCAGCAGCAGGTGATACAATATATGCTCCAATATCGGGGTTATGTACTGTAACGCATACATCAAACAGAGGATACGAGTTTACAATAACAACATCTTACAGCGGTACTACGGCAGATTACACAGGCAAAGGATTTGTTATAAAAATGTCTTGTGCAGGCACTTCCGCTTTTACAGGCACAAGAGTTGTTCATAAGGGTGATGTTCTCGGCACTGTAGGAGATATAGACAGTTTCAGTGTTAATTATTCTTCGGCAAGTGACAATATATTTACAAGTAAACTTTATCCTTGTTCCACAGGCACTGACTACAGGGATATTGGTGCTAACGTGTTTGATGAGCCTGATGCAGATTACGACCATCTGCATATTGAAATGTACAAATTACCTTGTGATTTTACAAATGCTGCTGATATGGAGAAAAATGTACTTGCACCCGAATTGTTTTTTGATTACTCAAATGAAGAAGAATAGGAGGATTGGTAATTATGAACATAGAACTTGAGGTTAAAAAGCTGAAAAATATTCAAGATAGGATTAAACAGAAAAAGGAAGAACTCGCTGACTTGACTGCTAAAGAAAGCAGTATGCAAAGCAAGATACTTAATGAATATATGAGCAAAAACAATATAAACTTGCTTGATATTTTAGGGGTTTTAGAAAATTATAAGCCACCCGAAAGAGATACCCAAAAAACAGAAAGCGTTACAGAGGTTGTGTTTGAAGATACTGTTCATGGCAGCTCAACATTTAAGGAGGCATTGCATTGAAATTAGTGATAGCAGAGAAACCGTCTGTTGCTCAATCCATAGCTAAGGTTATAGGTGCAGGCAACAGAAAAGACGGTTATTTAGAGGGTAACGGCTATATTGTCAGTTGGTGTGTGGGTCATCTTGTTGAACTTGATGAACCTGAAAGCTATGACGAAAAATATAAAATTTGGAGCAATGTTCCTGTTATACCTAAAGAGCTGCTTTCCGCTAAACTTACGGCAGAATGGGAAAACAGACTTACACGAATTGCCAAAGGTTCTGAAAATGCAAATGGATTTATACAGGATATTGAACGCTTTGTCAGAGATATTGTGAGTTGTGCTGTAATTGATGAATATAAGCCTTTATTTGAAAGCAACAATAAAGAGGTTATCGGTATCTGCCCTCGCTGTGGCTCAAATGTGTATGAAGGCAAAACCAATTTTTATTGCAGCAATAATGACTGTAAATTTGTTCTTTGGAAGAATAACAAATTTTTTGAAGATAAGAAGAAAACACTTACAAAGGCGACAGCAATTTCTCTTTTAAGAAATGGCAAAGTCCATATGAAAGGTTTATATTCTGCAACAAAAGACAAGACATATGATGCGGATATTTTGCTTGTCGCAGGCGGCAAAGACGATAAATATGTAAGTTTTAAACTTGATTTCGGAGGTAATGACAATGGCGGAAATAAAAGAAAATCTTAGGTTTGATGAAATGATAGATGGCAGAAAATTTGTACCTAAAAAAGAAATAGAAGCAGAAGCAAATGAAATTGAATTTGATAATCAGAAAAGGCAAAAGCATAATCAAATTGAGTATGAAAAACGTGATGCACAACGTATCGAGCAAGTCAAAAGAATATCAGATGAAATAAGACAGCATCAGGAAGAACAGGAAGAAGAAAAAGAAGATGACAACAAAAAGGATAATGAAGAATTGACAGCTAATGCTGAAATGCTTGCAGCATTAAAGGCAATGGCTGCCGAACAGGAAAGTCCTGAAATATACAACGCTCTTGCTGTAACTTGTGAAAAGCTCTCAAGGCACGATGAAGCTCTTGAATATTTCAGAAAAGCCGTTGAGCTCGGCTCAGCTTCTGCACAGCGTAATTTGGCTATTGCATTTGAGCAAATGGAAGACATAACTCCACGAGAATACAAAGAGGTGTTTGACCTCTACAAGCAGGCTGCCGACAAAAACGATATGTTTGCACTTAATAACTTGGGCTGTTTGTATATTGAGGGCAATGGTGTTGAGGTTAATTTTAAAGCGGCTTTTGATTGTTTTGAAAAAGCTGCCGACCTAGGCGATACATTTGCAAAGGTCAATTACGGTGATATGCTTATGTACGGCATAGTAACTGATGTTAATAAGGAAAAAGCATTTAATCTTTATAAAGAGGCTGCCGAAAAGAATAATATCACAGCTATTATTAAAACCGCAGATTGTTATTTAATTGGCAATGGTACAAAATTAAACACCGCAATGGCTCTTGAATTTTACAAAAAGGCAGAGCAACTGGGAGATAAAGCCGCAGGCGAAAAAGTCAAGTCAATTGAGAATAAAATCAAGCCTCAAAGACACGAAAAATTAAGTGCCGATGTTCAGATTGCAGAAGCTAACAAAATGGCAGCCGAATATAGAGCAGCACAGCAAGCGGAGCAAAATAAAGATGTCAAAACAAAGACTAATGAAGTTAGCTTATAAGGAAGTGATTATATGCCAATACAAACAGTTTTAATTCATTTATTGATATTTATCGCTACTGCGTTGTTAATTTATATTGCCGTAAAATTTCATACCAAAGTAGATAAAAAAGATAAGCAAAAAACAAATACTAATAAAAACTTTAGAGGTTTTGTCAAATTCTTGATAGAGGAAGATAATAACGGCAACGTGATACTGGGTAAGATAAAAAACAAAGACGATAGTACAGCAGATATTTATATTTGCGTCAAAAACAACGAAAAGACTGCAGATTTCTTAAAAGACTGGTATGCACTGCATTTAGTTGACAGTACAAGCCATTTTTCAGCCGATACATACAGAAATCTTGTTAAGCAGACAGCAAAAAAGTATATTAGATAACATAAATACAAGACCGTTTCAGCTTGATTAAAACGGTCTTATATTTAGCACGTTCCGTCAGGATATACACCGTTTCTGTTCCAGTATTCTCTTGCTAATTGATGCATTTGTTCTTCTGAAAAGCCACCCCGCCCTTCAATGGCTTCTGTTGCATCAAAATCCATTGCAATTTCTATTGCTCGAAGTATGAATGCGTTTACACTTTCGCCTGTTATTTTAGCGTGTTGTGCAACAGCTTCCTTGAATTTTTCGTTTTTTGGCATACGAAGTTCTATTCGGTCATAGTGGTTCTTGATATATTTTGTTACCGCCCTTGACTTAGCGGCAGGTGTAGCTGTATGACCTGTTTTGTATTTTTTCTCAGGTGCATTGTCAGATGTATTAGTTTGTTCTTCCATAGTGTTCACCGCCCAAAAATGTTTTAGATTTAATTTTATCACAAATTTAAGTGTAAGTCCATATGTTATTTAGACAAACTTTCATAAAAAAATTTGTTAGATATTTCATTGAAAAAGCACTTGCTATATAGCCGACTATATAGTATACTAAACAGTGAAAAAACAGTTTACTTAAAGAAAATTTAGTCGGCTATATAGAAAATCAACAATTTTTTAGTCGGCTATATATAGGAGGTTATCATTATGAAAAAGAATTTTAAAGCTATGACATTGGCAGCAATTATTACTGCATTACTTCAGACAAATGTGTTTGCGGCATCTCCCGAATTGATAAAAAGTTCAAGTACATTTGAAGAAGTTGTTTCAAACAACATTATTGCTCAAAATGATAAGATCAATATTAGCAAATATCAAATCACGAGCGAAGATGCGTTGAACCGATATTTTAATCTTATTAACAGCAATCCTGATATTTGGTATGCAAGCAGCAATGCACAGGTATCTCATCAGGGCAACAAAGCAAAAACAATAAAAATCGCTTTTGACTACACCGAAAAAGAGATACTTGAAACACAAGCATACATTGACAGAATAGTCGATAACGCTGTCGCTGCAGCAAACAAATTTCAAACTGATTATGAGAAAGTTAAGGCAGTTTATGACTATCTGATTGATAACTATGATTATGACTGGACTTTGAAAAACAGTAAGGAATACGAGCTTTTTAAGACAGGCAAAGGTATTTGTGTTGCCTACTCCCTTGCTTATAAGGATATAATGCAGGAGCTTAATATTCCTTGCGAAGTAGTAATTTCAAGAGAAATAGCTCACCAGTGGAATATAGTTCAGATTGACGGCGAGTGGTACAATGTTGACCCTAGTTGGGGAGATATTTATACAGCGGAATCAGAGGACTTTAGGTACAGTAACTTTTTAAAGTCTGATGAATATTTTGAATTGCTTGGTCACACAGGCGGTTCATCAGAGAGCGGAGCAGTTTGCGGCAGTACAACATACGATAAATAGATAGGAGGACAAAACAATGTGTAAAGTGATAGCAATTGCAAATCAAAAAGGCGGAGTAGGCAAAACTACAACCGCAGTAAATTTAGGTATCGGACTTGTAAGAAAAGGTAAAAAGGTGCTTCTCATTGATGCAGATGCACAAGGCAGCTTAACTGTAAGCCTCGGCTTTGATGAGCCTGACAGTATCGAATACACATTAAGCGATATTTTTAAGAATATAGCAAACGAAGAAGAAGTCGGCACAAAAGGAATATTGCATAACAGTGAGGGAGCAGATGTTGTGCCTGCCAACATAGATTTATCAGCTATGGAAGTAAACCTTATTAATCTTTTTGGCAGAGAGCAAATTTTAAAAACGTATGTTGACAGCTTAAAACCTAGTTATGACTACATCATTATTGACTGTATGCCTAGTTTGGGAATGATAACTATAAATGCTCTTACCGCCGCCGATACAGTGCTTATTCCTGTACAGGCTTCTTATTTGCCTGTTAAAGGATTGCAGGAACTCATAAAGACAATAGGCAGGGTTAAGCGTAAACTCAATCCAAAACTTAATATTGAGGGAATACTCGTAACTATGGTTGACAACCGCACCACTTATTCAAAAGAAGTTATTCAGCTTTTAAAAAATGCTTACGGTGACAGCTTGAAAATATTTGACACTGTTATTCCTCGAAGTGTTAAGCAGGAAGAAAGCAGCACAGACGGCAAGAGCATTTATGAATATGCTAAAAACAACAAAGTTGCTTTGGCATATGAAAAATTGACTGATGAAATTGGGAGGTAATGAAAAATGGGAGTAGCAAGCAAGATTAATTTCGGAAGCATTGATAATCTATTCGGCACAACAGACAGCACTGTAAATGTAAAAATCTCAGAGTTACATACATTTAAGAACCACCCTTTTAAGGTTGTTGACGATGAAAAAATGGAAGATTTGGTCGCATCTATAAAAGAAAGAGGTGTACTTAATCCTATCACTATAAGACCTTGTGATAACGGCTATGAAATAATATCAGGTCACAGAAGAACACACGCTTGCAAACTTGCAGGAATAGATGAAATTCCTGCTGTAATAAAAGAACTTACAGACGATGAAGCGACTATTGAAATGGTTGATTACAATATTCAGCGTGAAGAATTGCTTCCGAGCGAAAAAGCCTTTGCTTACAAAATGAAATTAGATGCCATAAAGAGAACTGCAGGCAGACCGTCTAAGAATTCTGCTCAAGTTGAGCATAATAAAACATCAATTGAGAATATAGCCGAGGACGCAGGCGAAAGCAGAGCCAATGTACAAAGATACATAAGACTTACAAACCTTATACCCGACTTGTTAGAATTAGTTGATATTAAAAAAATGCCTGTTAATGTAGGCGTCGAATTATCCTACATTACAAAAGAAAAGCAGGAACTTATTTACAGAGTAATTGAAAGAATTGGAGTTATACCATCAATAGCACAAGCAAAACAACTTAGGCAAAATAATGATAATGAAATCAAAGACAATGCCTCCTACATTAACGCTGTATATTTAGAATATATGCTTACAGAAAAACAGAAGGTAAAAAGTTATAATATAAAACTTGACGGTAATTATATTAATAAATATTTTCCTAATAAAGATAAAAACGAAATAATTCAAAAGATTAACGAAATTCTCGATGAATATTTTGAAAGCGAAGCAAACTAAATGCTCAGTTAGATTATATTATAAGGAGAACAAGATTATGGAAAAAGAGAAAATTATAAATGGAGAACTTTACATTTTTTGTGAAACAACAGGACAGTATTATCCTAAGTACAAAATGGTGAACGGTATTGAAATGGAACTTGATACAAAATATTTTATTTATGTATTAAGAGGCGATACCGTAGATGAGAGTTTAGAGCGTGATGAAGATTCAATCATTCATTACCCACCTGAAAAAGACCCTATTCTGCAAAAACTTGATTTGTCATATTACTATGGCAGAGAAAGGCTTGCTTTTTTAAGACAATTTCTGCCTGATGTATATGATGAAATGCTTAACGACGGATTTCTTGAAAATCACTTAAAAGAAGTTGACAAAACAGCTCGTGAGATGGAAGAAAGCCTTATTGCAAAATATTGTCAGGCAGAGGGGGTCACTACAGAATTAAAAGCAACAAAGCCCTTGGAATGGGTAGGCTTATTCAACAATATCAAGCACAGGGTAAGAGAGCAGATACAAAGGGATTTAATTTATGCGTTTTGATTTAAAAAAATATTGATTGTTTAAAAAAGCAGTTGGATTTATTTCAACTGTTTTTTATTTGGAAAATTTAGATAACAAACTATGGGAGGTATATATATGAAAAATTATTCTGTTAATGAAGTAAAAGAGTTAATGCGTAAAGCATTTGACGGCTGCTTTTCCGATAATCAAGCTTGGATTGATTATTTACAGAAGTCAGCATATTTGTACAAATACAGCTTTCAAGACCAACTCATTATTTCTGCTATGAAACCTTATGCAAAGGCTGTTGCGGATATGAAGTTTTGGAATAATGACGGTTCAACCGTTAATCCTAACACAAACGGTGTTCCTCTTGTTGAGAACTCTCAAGGTTATGAAAGAATACACTATGTTTATGATATAACCGATACAAACTCTGAGCATAAGCTGTGGCAGGCAAATGAGCCGCAAGAGCTTATCAACAGTCTTAATATTCATAAGCGTATTGAAGATGAAATAAATAAGCTGTCTTTTGCCAATGCAGTTATAGCCGATGAAGTGTCAAGAAGTGTACAAATGATGATATATACAAGGCTTGGTATTGATACCGAAAATATTAATAAAGATTTCAGCGGTATATTAAGTTTGTACAACACAAGCCACATATCACCTGCATTTAGAATTGGTAAGGTTGTAAACAGTATCAGCAGCGTTTTATTGCAGGACATTGAAGCAGAAGTGCAAAGTAAAGATAGACAGACCGTTGTTAAGCCTCAGTCAAAAGAAGAAAAAAGCAACATAATAGGCAATACACCATATAATCAAATAAAAAAGAAAACGTTTCGCAAATTTGAAAATAGCGTTGCTCAAAAGATTGTTGACGAATTTAATAAAAGCAATATAAAGTACAGCGGCAGAATAAATGATGACGGCACAACAACATTAACTTTCTTCGGCAGTGACAAAGAGAAATGCCTTGATATTATTAAAGCGTTCACAGAGCCGAAACAAAATGTTAAAAACAACAACAGTTTTACACCCGAAGAAATAGAAATCGCCAGACAAACCAATCTCGTTGATTATCTCAGGCACATTGGTGAGGAACTCCGCAGGGTAGGAACAAATGAATATGAAATGGCAGCACACGACAGTATGCGAATAGAGGACGGCAACAGGTTCTATTGGAACAGTCAAGGCTTCGGTGGCAATTCTCTTGACTTTCTTATGAAGTATTACAATATGCCTTTTCAAGAGGCTGTCGGCAATTTGTTAGCTTTTAACGGATACAATAAAGGGCAGAGTTTTACTGCTCCGACAAGGGTTGAATCTGAAAAGCCTAAAGAGCCTGAACCTGTTATAAATATAAATCCTTTACCTAATGAACTTGATACAAAAACAAACAGAGTTTATGCCTACCTCACCAAAACAAGGCATATAAGCGGTGATATTGTCAGTCAGCTTATAAGTGAGGGCAAGATTGCACAAGATGTTAAGGGCAATGCTGTATTTAAGATTACTGACGAAAACGGCAATTTAAGCGGTGCAGAGATAACAGGCACGCTCACTGAAAAAAGGTATAAGCAGATTACCGAAAGAAATAATAATGGATTTTTCGTTGAACCAAAGGATAAGCCTGACGGGGCAATATTTTTTGAGGCTGCTATTGACCTTTTAAGTTATTATGACCTGCACAGAGATACTGACAAAATGCTTGTGTCTATGGCAGGACTTAAAGACAGTATTGTAATGAATATGATAGATAAATACAGTCTTAATCAAGATGAATGTTTTATTTCATCTGATAATGATGAATCAGGTAAAAACTTTGCTGACAA
>DBGCRA010000152.1:0-5263 GCA_048359195.1 Candidatus Gallispira sp. | reverse complement strand
TGCCTATACGGCAAGTATGATTAATCATATAGGAGAAAAGTAGTATGAAAACATTATATTTAGAATGTAATATGGGTGCAGCGGGAGATATGCTTATGGCGGCACTGCTGGAGCTTCATCCCAATCAGGAGGATTTTTTAAAACGATTAAATGATCTTAATATTCCCAATGTACATATAGAAAAGACAACCGATAAAAAGTGCGGTATTACGGGTACTCATATAAAAGTAACCGTAGGGGGTATTGATGAAGATGAATATATGCATGAGCATCATCATCACCAACACCACCATCATAGCCGGTTAAGTGATATTGAGCATATAATTGGACATTTAAATTTACCCCCAAAGGTATATAATGATGTGATTTCGGTTTACAGGCTTATTGCTGAGGCTGAAAGCAAGGCACATAATTGTAATATTGAAAATATACATTTTCACGAGGTTGGCACTATGGATGCCATAGCGGATATTACAGGCGTATGTATGCTTATTAATGAGCTTGGAGCTGATGAAATTATTGCTTCTCCCATAAATGTAGGTAAAGGTCAGGTTAGGTGTGCTCACGGTATATTGCCTGTTCCTACACCTGCAACAGCATATATTTTAAGAAATGTGCCTGTTTACAGCAACAATATTGAAGGAGAGCTTTGTACACCCACAGGTGCAGCATTGTTAAAGCATTTTGTGTCAAAATTTGCATCAATGCCTGTTATGAAAATCGCAAAAACAGGCTACGGCTTGGGTACAAAGGATTTTGAAACGGCTAACTGTGTGCGTGCCTTTATTGGCGAAAGAAAAGATAAGACCGACAAGGTTGTTGAGCTTATTTGCAATGTTGACGATATGACAGGGGAGAGAATAGGTTTTGCTGTGAACAGACTATTTAACGGCGGTGCCCTTGACGTATTTACGACGCCTATATTTATGAAGAAAAATCGTCCCGCAGTTTTACTGACCTGTATTTGCAGTGAGGATAACAGGGACAAAATGGTTCATCTTATTTTTAAGCATACCACAACTATTGGTATAAGAGAAAATGTTTCAAATCGCTATGTTCTTGACAGAACAGAAGAATTGGTAACCACAAGTTATGGTGATATAAGAATAAAAAAATCAAGCGGATATGGAGTTGTCAAAAGAAAGGCTGAGTATGACGACCTTGAAAAAATTTCAAAAGAGAATAACATTGATATATCGGATATTAAATTGGAGTGAAAATTTTAAAAAGGTTAGTTGAGAGTAAGACAGTTTTTTTCAAATTGCATATCAAGTTGCAGAAAACAGAAAACTGCCGATTTTTATATGACAACAACAGCAGGCATACCATTCTATGCCTGCGTCAGCAATACAACAGTAAATGTTTTTTGAGACTATGCTGTTTTTGTTTTTTACTGTGGTTTATTTGTTGTACGGTTGTTGGGATTGGTGCTGTCAGGCTTAAGATCTGCCAGTATATCCTCATAGAACTTTACCTTACGCTCTATGTATTCTACGGTTGTTTTTGCTTCTTTCAATCGATTATATGACTCGTCACGCTGTTTTAGTATAATTTGATACCGTGCATTGAGATGCTCTTTGGATTGCTCCAAATTACACAGCTGACAGTATTCTTTTATTGTTTCTATAGAAGCTCCGCATCTTTTAAGACAGATAATTGTCTGCATCCGGTTTACGGAGTTTTCGTCAAAAACTCTTCGGTTACTGCTGTTACGTTGACAGGGCAGCAAACCAATATCAGTATAGTATCTTATTGTGTGTTCTGTTACATTAAACATTTTTGCAAACTCTTTTAGTGTATATTGCATAATATCTCCATAAATTAAAAAAATTACAAGTAAGTATTGACTTCGTGCAACTCTAACCTATTATAATTATTATAGCACCAAGGAAAAGCTTGTGCAATAAGTAATTTTCTGATTGTTATATGGAAAAATTAAAAAATTGGAAACAACTGTTTTTGAATATGCAGTGTATTTTTAGGCTTTTCCATATGATGGGGAGATTGTCCTAAGATAATATGTACATTTATGGAAAGTTATGATTTTTATCCAAAAAAGTTATTCTATGTGTTGACAAGGGGCATAAATGGTGATATATTAGAAATAGCAAGAAGATAGAGGCGCATTTGACAATAGTAGGTATTCTGATGCTTGCAGTAGCACTTGAGGAATGTCGAAAGGGGATAATGCCGAAGGGGATTTTTTACTGTGAAATTATTTCCTGGTTATCAGTGTTAATAGCCTGATGACTGTCATTGGTAATTCCGATGGAGAACTAATGGAGAGCTATCTGTGTATATTTTTGTATGACACAGATTGGCTTTTGTCAATCTTTTTTTTGTATTATAAAATTTTTGGAGGTCTGAAATGAAAACTTTTAACGTAGGTATTATTGGTGCTACAGGTATGGTTGGTCAGAGATTTGCTTTACTTCTTGATAAGCACCCATGGTTTAATGTTGTTGCTGTTGCAGCAAGTCCACGTTCTGCCGGCAAGAAGTTAAAGGACGCTATTGGTTCAAGATGGGCTATGACAGAGCCTATGCCTGAAAAAATTGCTGAATTAACTGTTATGGATGCAACTGCTGATGTTGAAAAAATTGCATCAATGGTAGATTTTGTGTTTTGTGCAGTAGATATGAAGAAGGATGAAATAAGAGCTTTAGAGGAAAGATATGCTAAGGCTGAGTGTCCTGTAGTAAGCAATAACTCTGCTAACAGAGGTACTCCTGATGTGCCAATGGTTGTGCCTGAAATTAATCCTGAGCATATTGAAATTATTGAAGCTCAAAAGAAGAGATTAGGGACTAAGAGAGGTTTTATTGCTGTTAAGTCCAACTGCTCTTTACAAAGCTATGTTCCTGCTTTACATCCTCTCAGAAAGTATGGTTTAAAAAATGTTTTGGCTTGTACATACCAGGCTATTTCAGGTGCAGGAAAGACTTTTGAAACATGGCCTGAAATGGTAGATAATGTTATACCATATATTGGCGGTGAGGAAGAAAAGTCTGAGCTTGAACCAATGAAGATTTGGGGTAATATTAACGGTGATGTTATTGAAAATGCAACAACTCCAAACATTACTACCCAGTGTTTAAGAGTTGCTGTTTCTGACGGACACACTGCCGCAGTATTTGTAAGCTTTGAAAATAAGCCTTCAAAGGAGGAAATTCTTGAAGCATGGAAGAGCTTCAGCGGCGTTCCACAGGAGCTTCAGTTACCTTCAGCTCCAAAGCAGTTCCTTAACTATTTTGAAGAAGATAACAGACCACAGGCTAAACTTGACAGAATGTTGGAAAACGGTATGGCTGTATCAATCGGCAGATTAAGAGAGGACAGTCAGTATGATTACAAGTTTGTATGCTTATCTCACAATACTTTAAGAGGCGCAGCGGGAGGTGCCGTACTTATGGCAGAGCTTTTGGCTGCTAAGGGTTATTTTGACAGATAATCATAAAATAGGAGGTATTTAATATGAATAAAACTTTATTTACAGGTGCAGGTGTTGCTATCGTAACTCCGTTTAATGAGGACGGCGGTGTTAATTTTGAAAGTCTTGGCAATTTAATTGAAAATCAGATTGCCAATGAAACTGATGCTATTATTATATGTGGTACAACAGGTGAGGCATCAACATTAACTGATGATGAACAGATTGAAGTAATCAGATATACAGTTGATAAGGTTAATAAGAGAATTCCTGTTATTGCAGGTGCAGGCAGTAATGATACAAAGCATGGTATGGAGCTTTGCAAAAGATGTGAGCAGGTTGGTGCTGACGGCTTGCTTATTGTAACTCCTTACTATAACAAGACTACTCAGAAGGGTCTTATTAAGTATTATACTGATATGGCAGGTGCTGCTGATTTGCCTGTTATTATGTATTCTGTTGCAGGAAGAACAGGATTAAATATTGCTCCTGCTACTGTTGAAACTCTTTCCAAGATTGATAATATTGTTGCAATTAAAGAGGCAAGCGGTAATATTTCTCAGGTTGCTGAAATTGCTTACAGAACCCAAGGAGATATTGATATTTACAGCGGCAATGATGACCAGATTGTTCCTTTGCTTTCTTTAGGCGGCAAGGGTGTAATTTCAGTTCTTTCAAATATTGCTCCTAAGTATACTCACGATATGGTTATAAATTATTTAAACGGAGATACTAAAAAGGCAACTGAAATGCAGTTAAATTGTCTTGGCTTGGTTAAGGCTTTATTCTGCGAGGTTAATCCTATTCCCGTTAAGGCTGCTCTTAATATGATGGGACTTAACGCAGGTGGCTACAGAGCTCCGTTAATTGAAATGGAAGAAGAACATAGACTTGTCCTTGAAAAGGCTATGAAGGAGTTTGGAATTTTATAAGGAATAAGGCGGCTGATGAACGTGTCTGTGCATTTGGTCGCCTTTTTTGAAAGGAGAAATACTTATGACAAAAATAATTATGCATGGCTGTAACGGCAAAATGGGAAGAGTAATATGCGGACTTGTAGAAAATGACCCGGATATTGAAATTGCAGCCGGTGTTGATATGGTGGCAGCAAACACAGATTTTCCCGTTTTCACAAATATAAAGGATTGCGATATTGAGGCAGATGCCATAATTGATTTTTCTACAGCATCTGCTGTACCTGCTGTTATTGATTATGCAGTTGAAAAGAATATTCCTGCCGTAATTTGTACAACGGGTTTAAGTGAAGAGATAATGACGTCTATAGATAAAGCATCTGAAAATGTTGCAATGTTTAAAAGTGCCAATATGAGCTTAGGTATTAATTTGTTGGCAACTATTTTAAAGAAATACAGTGATGTATTATATGAAGCAGGCTTTGATGTTGAAATAGTTGAAAGACACCATAATCAGAAAATTGACGCTCCAAGCGGAACTGCTATTTTACTTGGTGATGCTGTTAATGAAGGTGTGGGCGGCAGCCTTGAGTATGTTTATGACAGAAGTCAAATAAGAGAAAAGAGAGACAGACGTGAATTAGGCTTTTCTGCAGTAAGAGGAGGCACTATTGTAGGTGACCACGAGGTTATATTTGCCGGTAAGGATGAGGTAATTGAATTTACTCATTCTGCTTACAGCAAGGAGGTATTTGCTGTAGGTGCTATTAAGGCTGCTAAATTTATTAAGGGTAAGGCAGCAGGCAAGTATGATATGCAGGATGTTATGGATGAAATTTAGTTTTATTTAATACTTATATTATAACTTATCTGAAGAAAATGAAAGCTCGCTTTCGATTTTCAAAGATAAGTTACCGAG
>DBGCRA010000151.1:0-9516 GCA_048359195.1 Candidatus Gallispira sp. | reverse complement strand
AGAGAGAAAGAGGTATCACTATTTCTACTGCTCACGTTGAGTACGAGACTCCTAACCGTCACTATGCACACGTTGACTGTCCCGGTCACGCTGACTATGTAAAGAACATGATTACTGGTGCTGCTCAGATGGATGGTGCTATCCTTGTAGTAGCTGCTACAGATGGTCCTATGGCTCAGACTAGAGAGCATATCCTTCTTTCAAGACAGGTAGGCGTTCCTTATATCGTTGTATTTATGAACAAGTGTGATATGGTAGACGATGAGGAATTATTAGATTTAGTAGAAATGGAAATTACTGAACTTCTTGAAGAGTACGGCTTCGAAGGCTGTCCAATTGTTAGAGGTTCTGCATTCCAGGCTCTTCAGGATCCATCAAGTGAATGGGGCGACAAGATTATTGAATTATTTAACGTAATCGAAGAATATATTCCTAATCCGGAAAGAGATACAGAAAAGCCTTTCCTTATGCCGGTTGAGGACGTATTCTCAATCACCGGTAGAGGTACAGTTGCTACCGGTAGAGTAGAAAGAGGTGTCCTTAAGCTTAATGACGAAGTTGAAATCGTTGGTCTTAATGACGAAGCTAGAAAGGTTGTTGTAACCGGTATTGAAATGTTCAGAAAGCTTCTTGATTCTGCTGAACCGGGTGACAACATTGGTGCACTTTTAAGAGGTGTTGCTAGAGACGAAATCGAAAGAGGTCAGGTTCTTGCAGCTCCTGGTACTATCACTCCTCATACTAAGTTTACTGCTCAGGTTTACGTACTTAAGCAGGATGAGGGTGGTCGTCATAAGCCATTCTTCAACAACTATCGTCCACAGTTCTACTTCAGAACTACTGACGTTACCGGTGTTATTACTCTTCCAGAGGGTACAGAGATGTGTATGCCCGGCGATAACGTAGAAATGACTATTGAGCTTATTTCTCACATCGCTATGGAACAGGGTCTTAGATTCGCTATCCGTGAGGGTGGTAGAACTGTAGGTTCCGGTTCTGTTGTATCTATCATTGAGTAATTATTGATTTATACTATAGCAAAACAATAAAAATGAGTACCGCGGTTTCCTGATTTATCAAGAAGCTGCGGTTTCTTAATGTTTAGAAAAATAATTACTATAAAAGTAAAAGGTTCTTTATCAACCACATCGGTTGAAAAAGAACCTTTTTTTTGTAATCGTAAAAAATACTGGTTGTATAACCGTTTTATATGCTTTTAAGTTTATTTAGTATTTCTTCACCAGAATCGACGTAAGCGGTTTTGTTGGTTTCATAAATTACCATACCGGGCTTGGCTCCGTTTGGCTTTTTAACATTTCTTTTTTCGGTATAGTCAACAGGCACCATAGGAGAGCCCTGTGCCTTGCTGTAATAAGCTGCAAGTTCGGCAGCCTCTGTTAATGTGGAATTGGGATATTCCTCGCTCTTATATACTACAATGACATGAGAACCCGGAATATTTTTGGTATGAAACCACATATCTCTTGGCTTTGCAAACCTTAATGTAAGTTCATCATTTTGGAAATTGTTTTTACCTACATAAATATCATAGCCGTCTGAGGAAATATAATGGAGTGGTTTTGATTTTTTCTGTGAAATTTTATTTTTATTTCCTTTTATTTTTTTAATATATCCGTTTTCTCTTAATTCCTGACGAATTTCCTTAATATCCTGTTCATCGGTACAGTTACCAACAGATGTTAAAACTCCTTCAAGGTATTCAAGTTCTTCCTCATTTGATATAATCTGTTCCTTGAGGGCATCAAATGTTCTTTTTGCTTTATTGTATGCTTTAAAATATTTTTGTGCATTTTCCGATGGTGTTTTGTTACCGTCAAGGGAAATTGTAACAGTTTCGCTGTTTTCTGAGTAGAAATTAGTCAGTTCAACAGTTGTCATACCTTTTGTTATGGAATAAATGTTGGCAGTGATTAATTCACCGAAAAGTCTTAATTCATCTCTGTTTTCAATATCTTTAAGAGTTTTTGTTTGAATTTCTTTTTTTCTTACACAGCGTTCAATATTTTGTGAAATAAGCTTTTTTAAATCCTGTGTTTTTTGATTAATTCTGTAGGTAAAATCCCTGTTTCTGTAAAAATCCTCTACAAGTTCTGACATTGATTCATAATTTTTAATATTAAATCCTGTAAACTGCGTCATATTTACAGGTGAAAAATCTGTAATTTTTCCTGCATCATTCCTTATAAGCTGAGGAGTAAAATTTTCTTTCTTAATTGTGTTTACAATATTATTAAACGAATTATATATGCTTTCTTTATCTTTTTCATTTAATGATTCACAGAAATCGGCAGGATTAATGCCTGCTCGTACACATATTTCAGAAGCTATAACAGGACTTATTCCCGTATAGCTTTGATATATCATTGCCTGGGCTTTTTTATTTAAACTGTTATTAAAAACAGAATCAAAGTTTTCAGTGTTAAGTTCCATAGTATTTATTTTATCCTGTGAAGGAGGCATAATATATTCTCTTCCAGGAAGTACCTCTCTCACAGAGCTTTTGTCGTGGGATATATGCTTAATACAGTCAAGTACAATATTATTTTCATCAGTTAAAATAAGGTTGCTGTGTCTGCCCATTATTTCAAGTATCAGCTTTTTAACCGAATAGTCACCCATTTCATTCATTGACTCAATATATATATTTATTATCCTGTCAAAATTAGGCTGGTCAATGGCTAAAATCTTCCCACTTTGAAGATGTTTTCTCATTACCATACAAAAAAGAGGGGGATTTAAAGGATTATTTTTGCTTTCCTTTGTAAAGTGTATTTTAGGGTTAGAAGGATTGGCAGTTAATAATAGTTTGTATGCCTTTCCAAAACTTCGTATGCTTAATATAATTTCATCACTTTCAGGCTGATAAATCTTATCAATTCTGCCTCCCGTAATTTTATCCTTAATTTCAGATACAAGAGCTGAAATAGTAATACCGTCAAATGCCATAATAACACCTCCTGATTATTCTTAGTAATTATATCATATTTATTTCTAATTTCAAACATAAAAAATTAAAAAAGGTCTTTTATTTATGAATAAAATGTTGTATAATTATTTTAATATGCTATGAAATAGAATGTGAGGTATGTACTAATGAAAAGTATGACTGGCTACGGCAGAGGAGAGTGTACGCTTTATAATCGTAAATTTGTCGTGGAAATTAAAGCTGTCAATCACAGATATAATGATATTACAATTAAAATGCCAAGGACGATGCTTGCCTTTGAGGAGGCTATTAAAAAAGCTATAACAGCAAAGGTGTTCAGAGGTAAAATAGATGTTTATGTTAATTTTGAAAGTTTTTCCGAAGATGATGTAAACATTACTGTTAATGACAATCTTGCAAAAGGTTACATTACAGCTTTAAATGGTTTAATTAATAAGTTTGGAATTAAGGATAATATTACTCTTGAGCTTGTTGCAAAGTTTCCGGATCTAATTACAGTTGACAAGGGAATATCAAGCGAAGAGGCGGGCAATGAGATTTATGAATGTCTTATGAATGCCACAAATGAAGCTGTTGATAATTTTGTTGAAATGAGAATAAAGGAGGGTGAAGCTTTAAAGGACAATATCCTTGAAAAACTTGATACTATTCTTGATGCAGTAAACAGAATTAACACAAGAGCACCTGAGGTTGCTAAGGATTACAGAAAAAGGCTTGAAGATAAGCTTAATGAGCTTGACGAAATTCAGGCAGATGAATCAAGAATACTTACAGAGGTACTTATATTCTCTGATAAGGCTTGTATTGATGAGGAAATCACAAGACTTTACAGCCATATAAACCAAATGAAGTCTATAGTTATGGAAACTGTACCTGTGGGCAGAAAACTTGATTTTCTTATACAGGAAATGAACAGAGAGGTTAATACTATAGGTTCAAAGTCAAATGACCTTGAAATTACAAATATTATTGTAGATACAAAGAGTGAAATTGAAAAAATAAGAGAGCAGATACAGAATATTGAGTAATTGTTAAGGAGTGCAGTTTATGAAAAAAGGTATGTTAATTGTTTTATCGGGACCTTCAGGCTCAGGTAAAGGTACTGTACTTAAAGAGTTTTTAAAAACAGAGGACTTTGGCATTTCTGTTTCGGCAACTACAAGGCAGCCAAGAGCTGAGGATAAGGAGGGTGTTACATATTTCTTTAAAACCATAGAAGAATTTGAAAAAATGATTGATAATGACGAATTCTTTGAGTACGCAATGTTTAACGGCAATTATTACGGTACGCCAAAGAAATATGTTTTAGACCGGATAAACAAGGGCAATAATATAATATTGGAAATAGAAGTACAGGGTGCTATGCAGGTTAAAGCAGCAGTGCCTGAAGCGGTTCATATATTTATGACAACTCCTGATATTAATGTTTTAAGACAACGTCTTGAGGGCAGAAATACGGAAACACAGGAGGTTATTGAGCAAAGACTTGAAACAGCTCTTAAAGAAATAGAATATCTTAACTGTTATGATTACCTTGTTGTGAATGACAAATTAGAGCAGACCGTAGCGGATTTAAAGGCTGTAGTTGAAACAGCTAAAAATAACAGAAATAATAACATAGAATTTATAAAGAAATTTAAGGGAGAGATTTAAAATGTTAAGACCATCTTATGCAGAACTTATGGACACTATGAGTGAGAAGTCAGAAAAGGATGTTACAAGCAGGTATACTGTTGTTATTGCAGCATCTAAGAGAGCAAGACAGTTAATTGACGGTGATGAATCAATGGCTGAAGAAAAGGTTGCTTCAAACAAGCCTGTTTCCATTGCAGTTGAGGAAATCAAAGAAGGTAAGATTACAGTTGTTCCTGAAGGTCAGGGAACTAAGTTAAAGCCAAAAAAAGCTGATATTGATGAAGTTATGATAAAGAGAGAACTGGAAGAACAGAAATCCGGGGAAAAGGAAGCAGAAGAAGTTGGTGATTTGGAATTATCAGAAGATAATGAAGAAGCAGATGAATTGGAATTATCAGAGAATAACGAATTCGATGATATAGAAATATCAGAGGATGAGGAAGCTGTTGAATATATAGCTGATGATGAAGAATAATTAATGCTAAAGGGCTAATATGGCAGCAGCTATAAGCCCTTTATTTTATAGGAGGTGTTTGTAATGAAATATGCCTTAATAATTGTATCAATTTCACATTCAAATATTGACCATATTTTTCATTATAAAATACCTGAAAGATTAAAGTCACATATTGAGGTAGGAATGAGGGTATTAATACCCTTTGGCAAGGGTAACAGAAAAATTGAAGGCTATGTAACAGGATTTTCCGATATTGCTGATGTTGATGACAGCCTTATTAAGGAAATATATGATATTTGTGAAAGTTATTCCATAATAAGTCCGAAAAGGATTGAACTTGCCACGTGGATGCAGACTAAGTATTATACAACTTTAAGTAACTGCATACGGTGTATTATACCTAAAAAGGTAAATGAAAAAAACTTTGCCTGTGTTGTTTTAAACAATGAAAACAATAGTATAGATGAAGCTGTTGAAAAGGTTATGAAAAAGGACACCAAGCAGAAAAAGGTTTTAAGTCTTTTATTGAAGGGTGATGAAATACCCGTGTCACATATAAAGACACTGCTTGATGTTGATGACGCTCCAATAAATGCCTTAATAAAAAAGGGGATTATAAAAAAAGTATATGAACAGGTGTACAGAGGTAATTTTAATACTGCATACGTTAAAAAGACAGTACCTCCAAAACTTACAGAGGAGCAGGAAAAGGCATGTAATGTGATTTTTAATGAAATGGATAATCATACAGGCAAACCCATACTTGTTCATGGTGTGACAGGCAGTGGCAAAACAGAAATTTATTTAAGAGCTATTGAAAAGACATTAAATGAAGGTAGGTCGGCAATAGTTCTTGTGCCTGAGATTTCTCTTACACAGCAGACTGTTGAAAGATTTGTTTCACGCTTTGGCGATAAGGTTTCGGTTACCCATTCAAGATTAAATGACGGTGAAAGATATGACCAGTGGACAAGAGCCAGACTTGGTGAAATTTCTGTTATGATAGGTCCACGCTCTGCGGTCTTTACACCTTTTGAAAATATTGGTATAATAATAATAGACGAAGAACATGAAACTACATATAAATCAGATCAGCTTTCTCCAAAATATGATGCCAGAGAAATTGCGGAAAAACTTAGCAGTCTTTATAAATGTACAGTTGTTTTAGGCAGTGCAACACCTTCTGTTGTAAGCTATTATAAGGCTGAAAACAATGAATATTTGCTTTGTACACTTAATAACAGGGTAAATAATTCATTTCCTGATATTGAAATAGTGGATATGCGTTTAGAACTGGCTGCAAAAAATTTTTCTGTTTTCAGCAGAAATTTGAAGGAATCCATAGCAAAAAATCTGAAAAACAGAGAGCAGACTATTCTGTTTTTAAACAGGCGTGGCTACTCCACATTTGTATCCTGCAGGGAATGCGGTTATGTAATGACCTGTAATAATTGTAATGTAAATTATACATACCACAAGGGTATTAACAGATTAAGCTGTCACTACTGCGGATCCGGTATAAAAGTGCCTGAAATATGTCCTAACTGCGGTTCAAAGCATATTAAATATTTTGGTACAGGAACGGAGAAAATTGAACAGGAAGTAAATAAATGCTTTCCTGAAGCACGGGTACTTAGAATGGATCTTGACACTACACAAAGGAAGAACAGTCATCAAACTATTCTTGAAGAATTTAGAAAAGGCAATGCAGATATTTTAATTGGTACGCAAATGATAGCCAAAGGACTTGATTTTGAAAATGTAACATTAGTAGGAATAATTGCTGCTGATTTATCTCTTAATGTAGGAGATTACAGAAGTGCTGAAACTACCTATCAGCTTGTGTCACAGGTTGCAGGCCGAGCAGGAAGGGCGGAGAAAAAGGGCAAGGTGTATATTCAGACCTATTCTCCGGAGCACTATAGTATACAGTTTGCGTCAAAAAATGACTATATTGGTTTCTTCAATGAAGAAATTACATATAGAAAAGATATGGTATATCCGCCATTTACAAATATATTTGCAATTATGTTTGTGGGAGAAAATGAAGGGCTTATAAGACAGAGAATAGGTGAGCTCCTTTATATTATGAAACACTATAATAAGAATAATATGTTTACTCATTTAGGACCTTCGCCTGCTGTTATTTCAAAGATAAACAATAACTACAGATGGCAGTTAATGATTAAATGCGAAAATGAGGAAAAGCTTAGAAATTATGTTTTGTTCTGTCTGGATAAGCTAAAGCAGAATGTAATCTTAAACAATATAAGTATACATTTATATATGAATCCAAATTATATATAGGAGGTTATTAAAATGGCAATAAGAATGATAAGAGAAGAAGGCGAAGCAGTATTAAGAAAAAAATGTAAACCTATTACAGAGATTACACCTAAAATTGTTGAGCTTGCAGAGGATATGCTTGATACAATGTATGAGGCTAATGGCTGCGGACTTGCCGGTCCACAGGTTGGTATGTTAAAAAGAATTGTTGTAATCGATGTTGGCGAAGGCCCCGTAATTTTAATTAACCCTGAAATTATTGAAACAAGTGGTGAGCAGACAGGAAATGAAGGCTGTCTTTCTATTCCCGGTAAAATGGGTGCCGTAACAAGACCTAATTATGTTAAGGCAAAGGCTGTTGATATTACAGGTCAGAACATAATAGTTGAGGGAGAAGAATTAATGGCAAGAGCATTATGTCATGAGATTGAGCATTTAGACGGTATTTTGTACATTGACAAAATAGAAGGCGAGCTTATGGACGTAGATGCTGAGGAGGAATAGAATGAAAGTAATATTTATGGGTACACCTGACTTTGCTGTGCCTGTGCTTGAAGCGCTTATAAAAAATCATAATGTTGTTGCTGTAGTAAGTCAGCCGGATAAGCCTAAGGGCAGAGGTAAAAAACTTCAGCCTACTCCTGTTAAAGCTTTGGCAGAGGCTAATAATATTCCTGTTTATCAGCCTAAAAGAATAAAAGATGATGAATTTGTGGATATTCTTGAAAAAATTGAGGCAGATATTTATGTTGTTGTTGCCTATGGGCAGTTATTATCCCAGAGAATTTTGGATATTCCCCAATATGGCTGTGTAAATGTTCATGGGTCATTACTTCCCAAGTACAGAGGTGCGGCACCTATACAGTGGTCTATAATAAATGGTGAAGAAAAGACCGGTGTTACCATTATGTATATGGTGAAAAAATGTGATGCAGGAGATATGATACTTAAAAAAGAAATTGAAATTGATTCTGAAGATACTTATGAAACATTACATGATAAAATGGCTCCCATAGGTGCAGATGCTTTAATTGAAGCACTGGATTTAATAGAAAAGGGTGAGGTTAAGGTTGAAAAACAAAATGAAGAATTAAGCTGTTATGCATCAATGATAACAAGAGATATGGGAATTATTGACTGGAGTAAGACTTCTAAGGAAATAAAAAATAAGATTAGAGGATTTAATCCTGTTCCTGCTGCTTATACTAAATATGGTGAAGATATTCTCAAAATATTTAAGGCAGATATTGTTGAAGGCTATGAAAACGGAGAAATAGGAGAAATTTTGGCAGTAGATAAAAAACGTGGCTTTACTGTTAAAACAGGTGACGGTGCCGTTATGATAACAGAAATTCAGGCAAAAGGCGGTAAAAGAATGAATTGCGCCGATTATATGAGAGGTCATGAAATAGAAATTGGTAAAATTTTAATGTAATAGTAAGCAATTTATATGTAATTTTTAATATTTATATGCTATTATGTATTTACAAAATTAAAAAGGGGGTTAATTTTTATGCCTTATTATTATTATGGATATGGTTTTAACAGTTGGTATTTAATTGTTATTTTGATGGCTGTTATATGTATGATAGCTCAGGGAAATGTTACGTCTACATTTAACAAATATTCAAAGGTGGCTAATTCAAGAGGTTATACCGGTGCAGATGTTGCAAAAATGCTTTTGCATCAGAATGGTATATATGATGTTCAGGTTGAACATATAAGAGGAAGTCTCACCGACCATTACGATCCTGTTAAAAAGGTTTTAAGACTTTCTGATTCAGTATATGGTTCAAAGAGTGTTGCTGCTTTAGGTGTTGCTGCTCATGAAACAGGTCACGCTGTACAGCATGCAAAGGGATATGTACCTCTTACACTTCGTTCAGCCATTTTTCCTATTGTAAATTTCAGCAGTAAGGTTGCTATGCCGATATTCATTATAGGTTTATTAATAGGAGGACTTATTAACAGCTATAATCTTGCACTAATAGGTGCTGTATTGTTTGGAGCTGTTGTTGTATTTCAGCTTGTAACGCTCCCTGTTGAGTTTAATGCTTCATCAAGAGCCTTAAAGATGCTTGGTGATTATAATTATCTTGAACCAAATGAGGTTAGTGGCGCAAGAAAGGTGTTAAGTGCTGCCGCAATGACTTATGTTGCAGCTGCCGCA
>DBGCRA010000150.1:0-7114 GCA_048359195.1 Candidatus Gallispira sp. | reverse complement strand
TGTAATGGAAAATAAGAAAGAAAATTGGTTCTATTCAAATCGATATGTTATAGCAGCCTTCTTCTGTACAGCTCTTATAATGTGTATTACATACATTTTAAGACACGTCTATCCCTTTGGCGACCAGATTGTGTTAAAGGTTGATTTATATCATCAGTATGCACCTTTTCATGAGGAGCTGAGAAGCCGTATTCTTAACGGTCAGAGCCTTCTCTACAGCTGGGAGGGCGGCTTAGGTAAGGAGTTTGTAACCCAGATGGCTTACTATACCGCCTCACCTATAAGTTTTTTAATTCTTTTGTTTCCTCAGCAGCTTTTGCCTGAGGCTCTTGCACTTTTTATTTTGATTAAAACCTGTTTCAGTGCATCATTTTTCTCATATTATTTAAAGGAACATTTTAAGAAAAATGATTTGTCAATTTTAATTTTTGGCTTGCTTTATGCCTTTACTGCCTTTATGACAGGCTATTACTGGAATGTAATGTGGCTTGATTCCGTTGCATTATTCCCTATTGTGGCATTAGGCATTGAGAGACTTATTCACGAAAATAAACATATTTTATACTACGTTTCATTAACACTTACAATGATTGTAAACTTCTATATGGCTGTACTTGTTTGTGTGTTTACCGCAGCTTACTTTATTGTTGTGTTATTTGCAAACTATGAGTGGAAGAAAAACCAAAAGGTTATGATTGCAAGAATGGTCAAATTTGCCATTGTATCAATTATTGCTGCATTAACAGCTATGTTTATTTTAGCTCCGGTTGCCATTGCTTTAGGTCAGACGGCAACAAGTGATACTAATTTCCCTAAGTTTGAAATTTATGAAAATATATATCAGCTTATTACTAACCACTTTATAGGTGCAAGACCTGTTGTACTTGCAAGAAATGAGGACCTTCCAAATGTATACAGCGGTGTAATAACAATGATGCTTATTCCTCTTTATTTCTTTAATACAAAGATTAACAAAAGAGAAAAGTGGTTAATGTCATTATTGCTTGTATTTATGCTTTTGTGCGCTTGTATTAAGCCTTTGGACTTTATGATTCATGGCTTCCACTTCCCATCTAACCTTCCGCACAGATATACATTTATTTACAGCTTTGTAATGCTTTATATGGCTTATAAGGGGCTTTTAAACATTAAGAGCTGTAAGTTTGAATTTGTTGTGTATGCAGCTGTATTCTATACTCTTGTTATTTTGGCAACAGAGTTTATAATGGTGCCATCAATAGATGATATAGACAGAGTGCTTTCAAATTCTGATATTATTATTAATATTGCGGCAATGATTGTGTATGCAGGTATTATTTATGCATACTCAACTTCAAAGCCGCAGAATTTAGGCGGGCTTTTAGGTATTATATTTATATGTGTATTTGCTGAATGTATGTTCTCAAGCCATCAGGGCCTTGACAGAACTACAGACAGAGAGGCTTATGTTAAGTATATTGATAATGCAGATGATGCTATTGAATATATGAATGAAGAACAAAACGGAGAATTTTACCGTACGGAGTTCAGAAGATTTACTTCCATTAATGATGCGGCTCTGTATCATTACAACGGTTTTTCTCAGTTCTCATCTCTTGCACCCGGCGGTATTTCAGAGTTTATAGGTAATCTGGGTATTGCAGCAACAGGCAACAGCTACAGATATTATGACCCTACACCTCTTATTGATGCAATGTTTGACTTAAAGTATGTTATGAATAAGGATGGAGAAATCAAAAACGAGAGATATGTTTTTGAAAAGCAGTTTAATAATGTATGGGTTTACAGAAATGACAGAGTATTGCCTTTAGGCTTTATGGTTGATTCAGATATTAAGAACTGGCAGACAGAGGATTCACAGCCCTTTGATGTTCAGAATAACTTTGTTAAGCAGGGTGCCGGTATTGATAAGGATATGTTTAATCCTATTAAACCTGACAGCATTAATAAGACATTTATGGAAGTTACGGAAGAGCTTGATGAAAACAGCTTTAAGTATAGCCTTACCGAGCCTGCTAATCTTATTAATGAGCCTACAGTAACAGCTAAATTTACATCTGACAAGGATCAGTATATGTATGTTTATGTAGATGCAGGCAATGCAAAAAGAGTTAAATATCAGACAAATTCTGCAAATGAGGACAGAGAGCTTTCAGCAGGTAAGAGTTTATTTGATATAGGTCACGTTTCAGCAGGTGAAGAAATTACAGTAACATTTGCTCTTACCAATAAGGGTGAATTTGAAAAGACTTACCGTAAGGACGGTACTGTCAAGATTTATGCTGCAAGCTATAATGATGATGTATTCCGAGAGGCTTATGACAAGTTAAATCAGAATACTTATAATATTACAAGCTTTGAAGATACTCATATTGAGGGTAGGGTAAATGCTTCCGAGGATGGTGTAATGTTTACATCTATTCCTTATGTTGACGGCTGGAAGGTTACTGTTGACGGTAAGAGCGTTGACAAGGTTTCAATTGGTAATGACGGTGTAATAGGTGTGGATATTCCTAAGGGCGAGCATACTGTTGTATTCAGGTTTAAGTCAAAGGGTCTTATACCATCTGTTATAATTTCGTTTATTGGTATTCTTCTTGCAGTTATATATACTCTTATTGATAAGACTGTTAAGAAAAATCATGAGCTTAAGCTTGTAACTGCTGCTGCCTTTGATGCAGAGGTCAGTCAGACTATGTTACAGAATAATAAGAGTTATAAGAAAAATAAAAAGAAAAGATAATTGAAAATGGAGCAGCCGAGCATATCTCGGTTGCTTTGTTTTAGAGAAAGAAGATGAAAAAATGATAAAGGATTTAACAGAGGGAAATCCTTCAAGGGTGTTAATTGATTTTTCAATGCCTATGTTTATAAGTGTTGTTTTTCAGCAGCTTTACAATATAGCTGACAGTATAATTGCAGGCAGATTTGCAGGTGAAAATGCACTTGCAGCTGTAGGTGCCTCTTATCCTGTTACAATGGTGTTTATGGCTGTTGCCATAGGCAGCAATATAGGCTGCAATGTTGTTATATCTCAGTTTTTTGGCTCAAAGGATTATGATAAAGTTAAAACTGCCGTATCAACCACTGTTATAGCAAGTACTCTTTTGTCAGTAATACTCACTGTTTTGGGACTTATGGCAAGTACATTTATAATGAAAGCCATAAATACTCCGGAAAATATTTTTGCCGACAGCAAGCTTTATTTTAATATTTATATTGGCGGCTTTATATTTCTGTTTTTATATAACATTGCAAATGGCGTATTTAATTCTTTGGGAGATTCAAAAACCCCTCTTTATTTTCTTATTGCCTCATCTCTTGGCAATATAGTACTTGATATTTTATTTGTGGCAATATTTAATTGGGGCGTTGCAGGTGTTGCGTGGGCAACATTTATTGCTCAGGGTATTGCCTGTGTACTTGCTTTATTAAGTCTTGTTAAGAAAATCAGAAATCTTAAAACAAAAAGAAAGCCTGTTTATTTTTCAAAAGAAATGCTTGCAAAGGTTACATATATTGCAGTTCCAAGTATATTACAGCAAAGCTTTATTTCAGTAGGCAATATTTTTATTCAGGGACGTGTAAATTCATTTGGTTCATCGGTAATTGCAGGATATTCGGCAGCAATTAAGCTTAATACTTTTGCCCTTAACTGCTTTAACACCCTTGGCAGTGCAATGTCCACATTTACGGCACAGAATATTGGTGCAGGGAAAACAGAAAGAGTGAACAAAGCTTTAAAGTCAGGTATATTGTTTGCTTTTGCTATTATTGTACCTTTTCTTATTGCTTTCCTTGTATTCAGCAGACAGATGCTTGGTTTGTTTATGACTGCCGACAGTATTGATGCTATTGACTGTGGTATACTTTTCCTCAGAATTGTATCACCGTTTTATATTGCTATCTCTGTTAAGATTATTGCAGACGGACTTTTGAGAGGCTCCGGGGCTATACTGGCTTTTACTGCAAGCACATTTTTGGATCTGATACTTAGGGTTGTTCTTGCTTTTGTGTTTTCTTATATTCTGGACAGTGCAACAGGTATATGGCTTAGCTGGCCTTTTGGCTGGACTATTGCTGCTTTTGTTACATTGATTTTTTACTTTAAGGGAAGCTGGAAAAAGGGAATTCTATAATATAACTTATCCTAAGCAAATGGGAGCTTGCTCACAATTTGCGATGGATAAGTTATCAAATCTTTTTATTCAGATACGTAGTATCTGCCTTACGTAGTAAGGTAAATCAAGGAACTTGATTTAAAATAAAAAGATACGATATGAGTAACAACTCCCTGAAATATAACTTACCCGAAGAAAATGGGGGATTGCTCACAAATTTCGATGTGTAAGTTATGGAATTTATAATAAACTGAGTTATTTTATACAAAAGATAAGGATGGAACCACATTACGGTGATGCCATCCTTACTTTATGGCTGTTATTTTACAGCCCTTTTATAATACATAAAAAATAATAGCAAAGAAATGAGCTATACTTCCAAGCACAACAAATACATGAAAAATATTATGGGCATATTTCCTTTTAAATCCATATATAACAGCACCTATGGTATAAAGTATTCCTCCGAAAACAAGCCAAGCAATACCCATTTTATCAAGACCTGCCGCAAGATATTTATAAAATACAATTATTGTCCAACCCATACCTATATAACAGAGCATTGAAAATTTCTTTGTTTTTTCAAGGTCAATAGCGGTAAGGGTTGCTGCAAGTGCCACAAGTGCCCATTCAATGCCGAATATAATCCAACATACAGCAGGGCTTTGCTCCCGTATTGTACAAAAGACAACGGGCATATATGAGCCTGCTATCATAAAATAAATTGTACAGTGGTCAATAATCTGAAATACTTTTTTAGCAGTTCCGTGTCTTAAGCCGTGATAAATACCGGACATTGTATAAAGGCAAATCATAGTAACACCATAAATACATGAGGCAACAACACCCCATGGATTATGATGAAGAGCGGCAACTATTATACACAGCACCATTGCGGCTATAGACAATGCGCCGCCTACAATGTGGCTTACCATATTAAATATTTCTTCTCCTTTTGTATAATCAGGCAGTGACCTGTCTGCAAGTTTTGTTCTGAACATATACAAACACCTCCATAGTTTAAAAGGGCTTTTGCTTATGCAAAAGCCCTTACTTTATATATATGTGATTATCTTCTTCTTAAGAATGTTGGAATTATTAAATCACTTGTAGTATCGTCATCATCAGGCTCACTTTCCCTTACGGGGGCTGCACTGTAGCTTGTTCTGTAAGATGGAGAAGGAGTTGAAGTTACCTTTGGAGTTTCCGCAGCAACAGGCTTTTTAGCCTTTGGAGCATCCTGAGAAACAAGACCTGTAGCAATAACAGTAACCTTTACTCTATCGCCCATATTTTCATCAACTACTGTACCGAAAATAAATTCAGCTTCCGGATCAAGGGTATCTGAAATGAGTAATGCAGCATCGTTAGCCTCAAGAAGGTTAAGGTCAGGACCGCTTGTAAAGTTAACAATAACACTCTTGGCACCGTCAATGGCAGTTTCAAGAAGAGGTGATGTAATAGCCATCTTGGCAGCTTCCTGAATATCGTCAGCTTCACCAATACCAAAGTGTGCAAGACCCTGATTAGCAATAACTGTACATACATCGGCAAAGTCAACATTGATTTCACCGGGCTTAGTAATAAGATCTGAAATACCTGTAACACCTTGTCCCAAAACACTGTCAGAAAGTGCAAATGCATCACGCATTGTAGTTGACTTATCTGCTGTTTCAATTAACTTCTGGTTAGGAATAACAAGAAGTGTATCAACATATTCCTTTAAATTTTCTATACCCTGAAGAGCATATCTCATTCTCTTGGGACCTTCAAAAACAAATGGTTTGGTGACTACTGCAACAGTAAGAATACCTAATTCCTTGGCAAGTTTTGCAACAACGGGAGCAGCACCCGTACCTGTACCGCCGCCCATACCGGCTGTAATAAATACCATATCAACGCCTTCAAGAGCCTGAGAAATTTCAGCAGCAGTTTCCTCAGCAGCTTTCTGACCAACTTCAGGTCTGCCGCCTGCGCCTAAGCCTTTGGTAAGCTTGGCACCGATTTTAATTTTTTTCTTTGCAACTGAATTATCAAGAGCTGTTGAATCGGTGTTAACTGCTATAAAGTCAATGGCAGCGGGATTTAATGATAACATTCTGTTTACGGCATTACATCCGCCGCCGCCTACACCAATAACGACTATTTTGGCAACATCGTTCATTTCATTGAGAACTTCAATCATAATATACCTCCTATGTATCTCTCTGTTTATATTAATCTGCCTTTATCGCATAGTATATCAATTATTTCTATTGTACCCTTTTTTATTTTATATTTCAAGAGGAAAATAATATATTTTTCAACTTTGTGGGTTTTAACAAAAAAATAACATATTTTAACAATTTTTTACACTTATTTGTAAACCTACTGCATATATTTATAAGTAGCCTTGTCGGCAGTAAGGTTAATTGTACCCGGAACACTTGTGTCAAAGGTTTTAAGAACTTCAATAAGCATAAGAAGTTTTCTGTTGGCGTCATCAAAGCTGCCAAACTTAATATCTACATTTCCGGTGTAAAGATGAATATCTGTTACATCAGTCATATCAACTCTTATTACATCTGATAAAAGCTCGTATTTTTCAAAAAGCTTTGAAAGGTGTACCATTGTTTCAAATGTTGAAGGATTGTCTACCCGGAGTATTTCACCTACTGTAACATTACTGAATTTAAGTCCTTCCACAACAGGCAGGGATTTTTGTATTTCCTTTTGCACATCAAGAACACGTCCTTCACCGTCTATATATAGGTAGCTGCCTGAATAAGGTACATAACCTCTCAATTTATATTCACTTACCGTTATTTCAACTGTGGAAGGCAGTATTCTGTTAATTTCAGCACTTTGGATATAGTGATTGTCAAGTATATTGGCTTTGCACTTTGATTTGTTAAACAGGAATACATTATCTCCTTCTTTAAATGTAAGACAGCTTTTTATCCGGTCGGCATCAAGAGCCTCATTTCCCGTTACTCTTATTGTCTTAATACTGA
>DBGCRA010000149.1:0-5809 GCA_048359195.1 Candidatus Gallispira sp. | reverse complement strand
GGAAAAGCATAAATATTATTAACATTTTTGGGGTAAAATATTCTTGCAGAAGAATTTTCCTAAAATTTAAAATACGGTATTCGACATTTCAGTTGTCGAATACCGTAGAAAATATCTTGTTTGCATTATTTGTCAGAAGTTGTCGGATACACAGAAAAATTTAAAGCGCCGCCTGATTTTATTTTACAACATATATTAATTTTGTCAAGGTGCATTTAACCTGTCGCATTTATTCCACAATCTATTGACAATGCGCCTCCGCAGCTGTAGTTTAAAACAGCTACAGTCAGGTACTCTTAGGGGTAAGCTGTCCTGCAAAAAGCATACCACAGCTGTCCTCATTATCAATAGCTTTCACGGCATAAAAGCTGGCTGTTCTAATATACAGGGTTAATTTTTGCTATGCGTTCTTCAAAATAGATTTCAAGCTGTGCCCTGATTTTACCCCAATCCTGTCTATGTCCTGTCCATTTACGGGTTATATCCATAGCTGCAAGATACAGCATTTTTAAAAGGCTGTCATCTGTAGGAAATACACCTTTATTTTTTGTAACCTTTCTAAACTGTCGGTTAAAGCCTTCAACAGTATTTGTAGTATAAATTATCTTTCTTAATTCTTCAGGATATTTAAAATATGTAGATAATGTTGCCCATTTTTCCTTCCATGATTTTGATATGGTTGGATATTGATTATCCCACTTTTCAGCAAATTCCTCAAGATTTTCTAATGCAATTTCTTCTGTAGATGCAGTATAAACCTTCTTTAAATCTGACATTAATTCCTTAATATTTTTGTATGATACAAACCTTGTTGAATTTCTTATTTGATGTATCACACAATGCTGAATTTCAGTTTCAGGAAATACTGCAGAAATAGCTTGTGTGAAACCTGCAAGCCCATCTATACATGCTATTAATATATCCTTTACACCTCTGTTTTTTAAACCATTTAGGATAGACAGCCAAAATTTTGCACTTTCGTTTTCTCCTACATACATACCTAATACATCGCGTTTTCCTTCCATATCTAAGCCAAGAGCAATATAAACAGCCTTCTTTACAATCCTTCCCTCACTTCTTACATGAAAGTGTATTGCATCAAGGTAAACAACAGCATATATATCTTCTAATGGTCTTTCCTGCCATTCCTTTACTATAGGCAATATTTTATCTGTTACCCTGCTTATTGTACTATCTGAAACACTCATTCCGTATAATTCATTAAAGTGACTTTCGATATCGCTTGTAGTCATTCCTTTAGCATACATAGATAAAATCTTTTCTTCCATATCCTGAGTTATAGTATTCTGATGCTTTTTAATAACCTGCGGTTCAAATTCACCATTTCTGTCTCTTGGTATGTCAAGCTCCATATCACCATAGCTTGTGTGCATGGTTTTCTTGCTGTAGCCATTACGACTGTTGTTGGTATCTTTGTTTTTGTAGCCATATTTGGAATAACCTAATTCCTCATCTAACTCGCCATCTAATGTGCCTTCAAGGATTATTGACATCATTTCTCTCATTATTGAATTGACATCTTTTCCATCTCGTATGGGATTGCTTTTTAAAAATCCTTCCATTGATTCTCTTAATGCCTGTCTTTCAGGACTTTCATTTCTTTTTCTTCTTGCCATAATAAAAACCTCCAAACTGATAATTTTATTATATATCAGTTTAGAGGTTTACACAATCTTTGGGATAGACCCGTTTGCCTGAGGAAAATGTATCAAGCTTATAAACGTATATATTTATTATATGTCATCTCCAAGCAAAAAAGCATCAACAGATTTTAGGTTCTTTGTATTGAAAGATTGCCGATTATATTTACAGCAACAATAGGGAATGTGAGGTTGATATTGTACCCTTTGCCATATTGACAAAACATATCATTTACAAAGAAAGATGAAAATTTATAACTTTGGATACCGTTTCAAGTTTTGTGTGAAGATTAAAAACTGATATATTAGGCTGAAGCAAACAAAAGCTTCAGCCTGATTTTATTTTACAACATATATTAAATTTTGTTAAGGAGTCTATCCCAAACCTTTATGGGATGAGTCTTTTTATATGCTTAATACAATAAATTTCATCAATTAAAAATTAATGGTTGAATAGGAAATTTCATTAAATTGATTCTGATTCACTCTACTAATAAGCATTATATTTGTATTTTCTTTATAAGAAATTACTGTCATTTTAGGTTTTTCATATTTTCTCATATCATTTCCCCTTTTTACTATTCTACAATTGTACTTAATGTAAGTATTTTAGAAAGTGCATCTGCTTCTGTAGCATCACTTATAATACTTGCGAACACATAATCTCTTTCTGTTCCTCCAAAATCAACTGCTGAATATAAGTTATCGTAAATTTGAATATTTTTATACACAGTATCAGATGTATTAACAGGAACTCCATTGGCTGTTACCTGCGAAAGCATATTTGAAGAAATACTTTCGGGAGCAATGATAGATACAACATAATATTTGCTTTTGTCTAAATCTGCATATACTGCCACATCATTATAATCATTAATCTTTGTTATATTATCATTAGTTTTCGTATTAGTTTTCCACGGAATATTTACAAGGATTGCCTGACCATCTTTAATTACAATACCATAATCATTATAAGCATTACTACTGCTAATTGATGAATACTCATAATCAAGCAGAAGGTTTCCGTTTCTGTCGATTACACCCTCATATCCCATGCTTTCCTTCTCTGCTATAAATACAAGCCCATCAACACCATTGTCAGTATATATACCTGAATACTCAAATTCAAGTATTGTGTTGCCATTTTCATCAATAGCTCCCCAATTACCTGTTTCAGCATCCTGAACTACAAAAACTATACCATTTTCATCTTCAGCAATTTCTATATCCGAATATACACCTAAATCTATAATTATTTCGCCATCCAATGTAACTATTGCACAGGTGTCGCTATCCCAGTCACAAACACATATCATATCGTCATAAATATATTCAAAACTCGTATAATATTCGTTAGATATATCAAGTCCAAGCTCATTTACACCTTTATAATGATATCCATTTCCATTTCTATAATACAAAATTCCGTTTACATATACACCATTATTCCCCAATTTTATTTTTGCACAGGTATCCGTTTTATTATTTGAATAATATTCTATTCTCAAATCCCTGTCACTTGAATGCACGCTATTTACATCGTTTAGTCTTTTATCTAAATCACTGGGTATAATGTATTTATTATTTCCGGAATCATATAAATAATATCCATCGCATACAGCATTATCATATTCAGCATAATACTCATCTATAATATTTTCATCATCTATAATATTTCCGTTTTTGTCATATATATTTCCGTCTATATCCTCTGCAATATTTCCATTTTCATCATAAAGATATTCTCCATCATCATCCCAATACCATCCATCCTTTATAGGTTGATTGTATTCGTCTAAATGCCATCCATCTTTTACTATTAAAGAATTGTCCATCAAAAACAAACCATTGAAGTAATCGTATGCTGAATTTACCATCGAACTACTATCATAATTTGCTTCTGCCACATCCGCTATTACTTTTCCGTTTGTACTATAAGCAACCACATCATGATAATAATCTTCACCATACACTGCAGATCTGCCATATTCACCATAATACTGCATAGTGGTCATACCAAGATAGTATATTTCAAACCTTTCAACAACAGCTATTCCTTTAACGCTGTAGGGAGAAGCATATTTATATATAAAATCTGTAATATTATTGTTATCAAGATCAACATATCCGTATACTGTACGATAAGCGTCTTCGTATTCTGTAGAACCCGAATATGGTTTGTACGGAAAGTTCTTTCTAATTGAAACAGCCACAATATTGGAATAATCGCCATAGCTTTCTTCTAATGAAGAATAAATTACAGGTATTTTTACCTCCCCTTGAGCATTAATAAGCCCTACCTTCTTATTTTCTTTATTTTCTCCATCACCTTTTTGGACTCGGAAGTAATTTTTGTTTAAAGCTTTTTCAATATAGTCATATTCAAAAGGTATAACCGTTTCTCCACTCTCAACATTTATTACTCCGTATTTATATACTACATCATTGTAATCATTTACACCGTTGCTAACCATTGCTATTATGCAACCATTTGCAACTCCCATTTCATCATCATATAAAAAATCGATTATTACATTTCCTTCTGTGTCAATTACACCTAATTTACCGTTTTTATATGCCAAAATACGGTCATTGCTTACAAATCTTCCCCATGATATTTCCGCATTAATATTTGAAACAAAAATATCCTCAAGTTTATATTTTGCCGTCTGTATTTCTGATGCACTAACATTTATCGAAATCGTACTCAATATTAAGATAAAAGATATCAACAAGGCTACTCTTTTCATTTCAATACCTCCTTATATTTTTTAAATTGTTTATATAACATATTTTTTAGTTGTTTACTATAGTAATGGTTTTGTTTGTTCCGTCCCATTTTACTTCAGCACCTAAGCTTTCAGAAACAAATCTTAATGGCACCATAGTTGAACCGTTAATAAGCTTTCCCGGAACTGCAAGAGTAATTTTTTCTTCATTTACCTTTGCTGTACTGCTGTATAAAGTAAGAGAAATAGTTGTATTGCCCTTTACAGAGGTTACTGTCTTAGTATCGGCATTCCAGTCAACAGATGCACCCATAGCTTCAAAAATAGCTCTCATTGGAACAAGAGTTGTGCCGTTTTCAATTACAGGTGACTGAGTAAAACTAAGTGGCGCACCATTTAATATTACCTTAATATCATCATCTGCAGCCTTATTATCATTTGTGGCAGATGTAGTACTATTATCTGATTTAACACTACCAACAGGAGTGCCGGCAGAAATAGCATTAGCTGCTTTGTTATTATTTACATCAACTTTTTCTACATTGCCTACAATTACTGTTCTGAATTTCTGAGAAGCATTCATCGTTGATTTAACAACATCTTCATTATATTCATTGAAAAATTTTTCAGCATAAGAGCCCTTTTCATAGAAATACATCGGATGTTCATCAGGCATACAAACAGGACCGTTATGTAATGCATTTTCAGCAATAAAAGTTATTGTAGACGGAATATAAATCTCAACATTAGGCATATCTTCATATTCCAGCATAAGCCATTCGTCAGCAAGACCTATAACTTTATGTCCATCCACAGACTGAGGTAAAACTATTTTGTATTTGCCACCAATCTTAACAGCCACCTGATTAAAGTCTGCATTAACTACATAGCCTTCTGAGCTTATATTCCAGCCACCTGCTGAATAAGCCACATCATAACCATAGTATTCCTCATATCCGTATGGGTCATCTACTTCACCGTCATAAATAACACCATTATTATATATTTCTCTTCCATTTTCATCTATATAACCGATAATGCTATGATTATCATCATAAATATAAGGGTCATAATACTTATCCGAATCAGCATATACCATTACACCGAACAACGATAAAATACTTGTAATAATCATTAAACTTAAAAATTTTTTCATAATAATTGAACCTCCTTATTTTAATTTGTTAATATGATAAAATTTTACTTAATATTTTACATATCCTTTACACCATTTTATAAAAATTTAATTTGTTATCAGTTTTACAATTCCACCTCCCTATACACCTTATACTTATCTTCCTTTAAGCCTTCATTTAAACTTATTGCTTTTAAGCCTGTCGCTCCGTTGAATGCAGATTCTCCTATACTTTCCAAGGTACTTGGCAGTATTACCTCCTGCAAGCTTGTCTGGTCTCTGAA
>DBGCRA010000148.1:0-32598 GCA_048359195.1 Candidatus Gallispira sp. | reverse complement strand
CCACTCTTTTAATTTACTTGTCATTTGTTAAAACCTCCTTACAGGAACAGTATAATATTTTACACTTCCCTTATTTGTCGAAGGAATACAGGTATTAAAAAAAATTTACATTGAAATATTGACATTGTTTTACTTTTAGATTATCCTTTTAATAAAGGAGATTGATTATGAAAATATTATATGAAGATAAATACCTGTTAATTGTATACAAGGAGTCGGGAATTCCCTCACAGCCCGATAACAGTAACGAGAAAAGTCTTACGGAAATGGCAGAGGAACACACAAAGTCACCTGTTTATATAATGACAAGACTTGACAGACCTGTAAAAGGACTTGTACTTTTTGGCAAAGACAAGCTGACAGCAGACAAACTGACTAAAATGATACAAAATCACGAAGTAACAAAAATATATCATGCCCTGGTATGCGGAAAAGTAGAAAAGACGGGACATATCGAAAGCTATATTATGAAAAACGCAAGGCTTAACATATCAAAGATTGTAAATAGGGGAAATGTGGGAGCAAAACTTGCAGTTTTGGACTACAAACTTTTAGAAGAATATGATAATGTAAATAAGGTAGAAATAGATTTAAAAACAGGCAGACATCACCAAATAAGAGTACAGTTTGCCTCAATAGGTGCACCTCTCTACGGTGATGTAAAGTACAACAGCCAATTTAAACACAAAAGAGGTATTACCCCTGCACTATGTGCCTGTCGCCTTATATTTAAACACCCTGTTACAAATGAAAAAATAGATATAGAAACAGATGATGAGCTGAATAAAAAAGACTTTTAATATGAAAAGCTCATATTAAAAGTCTTTTTAGTTATAACCAAAAATAAAATAAACTAAAACAAAAATCTATATAAATATAAAAATCTATGTTAAATTTAAAATTAAATACTGATTATAAACGAACTACATTAGCAGCCTGAGGTCCCTTTGCGCCTTCAACAACGTCAAATTCAACCTTCTGACCTTCCTCTAATGTCTTGTAGCCCTCTGACTGGATTGCAGAAAAATGAACGAATACATCATTACCGCCTTCAGTTGAGATAAAACCAAAGCCCTTCTCTGCATTAAACCACTTAACTGTTCCTTGTTTCATTTAACAGTTCCTCCTAAAAAATAAAAAATAAAAATGTAAGCAGTTAGTAACAAATGGGTTACTTACTGTATATAAAGGATACCACACACACCCGAAAAAGTCAAACAGTTTTTTTGTCATTTTGTGTAAAATGCACAATTTTTTATCCCCAATTTTGTTAAAAATCAGACTTTAAATCCTCTTTTTTTATACCATATTCCTTTAAAAAACAATTTAAGTCCTTTTCATTTCTTATTAACATAATATCCTTAAACTGCCCCGTGTTATTATCGATAAATCCTGCCACCTTTTCTCCCGTGCATATACTTGAGTGAATCCCGGGTGTAAGGTTTTCTTTGTCATAGTTTTTTATTTTGTTTTTATAAATCATAAGTTCCTCACTTTTGATAAAATAATGTTTATTTCACATTCGGTGAAATAAACATTATTAATTTTAGGGCGGATTCCCGTCCCCTACTCATTCAAAAATTCCTCCATATCACTCTTAGGAAAAATAAGCACCATAGTAGTACCCTTTCCGAGTTCAGAGTAAACCTTAATACTTCCCTTATGAGCATCCATAATTTCCTTAACAATAGCAAGACCCAAACCATTGCCTCCCATTGCCCTGCTCCTGGCCTTATCAACTCTGTAGAAACGGTCAAATATTCTGTCAAGAGCCTCCTTTGGCATACCGATGCCGTTATCCTGTATTTCAAGATGATAGTATTTCTCGGTTTCCTTAAGTCTTATGTTTATAGTTGAGCCATTGTCACTATACTTCATAGCATTTGACATAATATTTGTTATAACCTGATTGATTCTTCCGGGGTCGGCGTAAATATACATAGGCTTCTCGGGAGGGTTAAATACTATCTTCTGATTTTTATTATCAGCAACAATAAGATTTTGCCTACAGCAGCCTGATACAAGGCTTACAAGGTTTACATCCTCCATATTAAACTTATTTACCTTAGTATCAAATCTGGATAAATCAAGCAAATCATCCCTTAACAGCTTCATTCTGTCAGCCGCCACATTAATTTCCCTTAAAAATTCCATAGCAACCTGCTTATCATCAATAGCACCGTCAAGCAGAAGCTCAGCATAGCCCTTTATAGTAGTAAGAGGTGTACCAATTTCGTGGCTTACATTGGCAACAAACTCCTGACGCATCATATCAAGCTGTCTGTGTTTTGTAATATCATGGAGCACCACAATTATACCATCAGGCTTTTCCTGCCTTTTTTTCTTTTTAAGTATATAAGGTATAACAGCAACAGAAATATATTTATCATCCTTGCCATTTACAACAAGCTCTTTAATCGAATTGCCCTCCAAATCTGACAGGTCAATTTTAAACATATCAAAAAGCCATTTAAGAGAAATCTTAACATCGTCAATTTCAATCATTTCGTATGAAGAACGGTTAATCTGTATAAGCTGACCCTTGTCGTCAAAGGCAAGTATACCGTCTGTCATATTGTGAAGCACAATTTCCAGCTTATTTCTCTGCTCTTCACTTTCAACAATAGTTTTTCTAAGCTCCTTAGCCATTGTATTAAAGCTCTTTGTAAGCTGACCGATTTCATCATTTCCCTTAACTGCCACCTTTTGGTCAAGACGCCCCTTTGCCATAAGATTAGCCTTTTTTGTAAGGGCAGCAATAGGCGTGGTAATAGTATTTGCAAATAAAAGACCCAGTATTGTCGTAATAACAAGGGCAATAATTACCGCTATAAGAATAGTTCTTGTAGTCTGGGTCAAACTCTCCTCAATAGCCTCTGAATCCATTTGCACATATATAATATACTTAACCTTGTTGTTTTCATCCTTACACGGATAGGAATAACTCATTACGGTTTTTTCCTGACCCAAGGCATCTGTAATTTTACTCTTTGCAAGAAAGCTTTCTTTTCCGTTTAATGCTGATATAACGGCTGAATTTGTATACTGCTGAAAATCCGCCTCATCATTAACTGTTGAGCTTGCTATTGTTTTTCCCTCTGAATTTAAAATATGGGCACTCATATTTCTAAGAGTTGAACTGACAATAGACAAACTAATAAGACTGTCCTGAAAATATCTGCTGTCATACTGCTCAACAACCTGTTCTTCAATATATACCGCACACTGACGAAGCTCCTCAGATGCTTTTCTCTGTTCTCTGTTTTCCGTACTGACTATGATAAATGTACCTGTAAGTATCATAACAATAAATACTAATGAAAGGTACATAAATACCAGTCGCCAACGAATACTTTTCATACTTTTTCCTCTAAATCAAATTTTTGTACAGCACATCACATTTACGCACTGAAATAATATCCGACACCTCTCTTGGTAATAATAAACCTTGGCTTGCTTGGGTCATCTTCAATCTTTTCTCTCAATCGTCTTATAGTAACATCAACAGCTCTTACATCACCAAAGTACTCATAACCCCAAACCTTTTCAAGCAATGTCTCTCTGTTGAAAATCTGGGTTTTCTGAGTTGCAAGGAATGTCAAAAGCTCAAATTCTCTCATAGTAAGGTTAATAACCTCGCCTCTCTTGGTAACCTCATATCTGTCAAAGTCAATGGTAATATCACCAAACACCTGAACATTACCGTCTTCAACCGGTACATCCTTAGCCGTACTTCTTCTTAAATGAGCCTTTACTCTTGCAATAAGCTCTCTGTTTCCAAAAGGCTTTGTTACATAATCATCAGCACCCATTTCAAGACCGATAACCTTGTCCACCTCATCAGCTCTTGCCGTAAGCATAATAATAGGCACATTACTCTTTTCTCTTACCTTTCTGCATACCTCATAGCCATCCATTTTAGGCATCATTATATCCAAAAGGATAAGGTCGGGCTTTTCACTTAAAGCAAGCTCAAGACCTTCTTCACCGTCCTCTGCCGTTATTACCTCGTATCCTTCTTTTTTAAGGTTGTATGAAATAATATTTACAATACTTGATTCATCATCAACAACTAAAACCTTTGCCATCAAAAAAACACCTCCTGATATTTATAGTTTAATTATACTCATTTTTAACAAATTTATCAAGTGCTGATTGCTATTATCCCTTTATTGTGATAAAATTGTAATTATTAAATATAAAAAGGAGTTTAAATATGAAACTTCCGAAAAATGTTGAATATATATTAAGGGAACTAAATAAAAACGGTTATGAAGGCTACATTGTGGGAGGATGTGTAAGAGATTATTTAATGGGCACAAAACCCCACGATTATGATATTACCACATCAGCTCTTCCGGAAGACATTAAAAAAATCTTTCCTCACACTGTAGACACCGGTATTCAGCACGGCACAGTTACGGTTGTTATGGATAAAACAGGCTATGAATTAACAACCTACAGAATTGACGGAGAATACAAGGACAACAGACACCCGGAGGAAGTTATATTTACCGATAAACTTTCGGGAGATTTGTCAAGACGTGACTTTACCGTAAATGCTATTGCCTACAATCCATCTAAAGGCTTTGTTGACCTCTTTTGCGGTCGGGAGGATATAAAAAACAAAATTATCCGTGGCGTAGGCATTGCATCAAAAAGATTTCAGGAAGATGCTTTAAGAATGATGAGAGCTGTCAGATTTTCCGCACAGCTTGATTTTTCCATTGAGGAAGGGACTCTTGCCGCCTTAAAGGAAAATGCTCCTCTTATAAAAAATATAAGTATTGAAAGAATAAGAGATGAGTTTTTCAAGCTCATACTTTCCGACCACAACGAAAGGTTGGATATTCTCCTTAATTCGGGTATGACTGAATATTTTTTACCGGAAATTTTAAGTAAAAAAATTGATTGCGAAAAAATAAATACATTAAGCAAAGATATAAATGTAAGACTTGCCTATATTTTTAATGGTATTGACTTTAAAAATATAAACAAAATTATGAAGCGTTTAAAATCAGATAACAAAACCGTTTCAACTGTTACCAATCTTGTAAAATACAGCGATTATGAAATAAGGGACGAATATTCAATGCGTAAACTTATAAACCTTATTGATGAAAATGTGCCAAGACTTATTGAGGTTATCGGAGCATTAAAAAATAAAAATACAGACATTGAAGAAGAACTGTATAACAGAGTAAAAAACGACTGCTGTTCGTTAAAGGCTCTTGATTTAACGGGAAATGACCTTATGGCGTCAGGTATAAAAGGCAAGGCTATAGGACAGGCTTTAAACAAGGCTCTTGACTATGTTATGAAAGAGCCTCAAAAAAATAAAAGAGAGGTACTTTTAAACTATATTAAGGGGGAATAAATATGGCAACGGCATTAATAACAGGTGCAAGCAGCGGTATTGGAAGAGATATGGCTATACTTCTTTCCAAAAAAGGCTATAATGTAATACTTGTAGCAAGAGATGAAGAAAAGCTAAAAGAAGTTGCTGAACAAATTGAAACTCAGGTTACAGTTATACCCATGGATTTAAGCATCAGAAAAAACTGCTTTAAACTTCATTCTATGGCTAAAAACATAGATATATTAATTAACAATGCAGGCTTTGGTGCATGGGGTGAATTTTACTATTCAAGCCTGAAAAACGAGCTTAATATGATTGACCTTAATATATCGGCACTTCATATACTTACAAAGCTTTATTTAAGAGATTTTGTAAGAAGAAACAAAGGCTATATATTAAATGTTGCTTCCCTTGCCTCATTTGGTTCAGGTCCTTTAATGGCAACATATTACGCAACAAAAGCCTATGTATATAAACTTACAACTGCAATAAATGAGGAACTTAGACAGAGAAGGTCAAAGGTACACATATCTCTTTTTTGCCCCGGTCCTGTAGACACGGGATTTAACGACAGAGCAAACGTAACATTTTCAATTAAGCCTTTAGACAGTATGACAGCTGCCAAAAAAGCCCTTATTGGAATGTTTATGAAAAAAACCGTTATATTGCCTTCATTTAAGGATTGGCTTACAATGGCTGCCTGCAAATTTGCACCTCTGCGTCTTGTATTAATAGCATGCTTTCACATTCAGAAGAGCAAGAGTAATTAACCCTTGCAAAACAGGGCAAATAATGATACAATAGTACCGGTGCGATTTGAAAAAAATGGAGGTAATAATATGAGTGGACATTCCAAATTTGCTAACATCAAGCATAAGAAGGAAAAAAATGATGCCGCTAAGGGCAAAATATTTACTGTAATCGGAAGAGAACTTGCAGTTGCCGTAAAGGCAGGCGGTCCCGATCCTGAAAGCAATTCAAAGTTAAGAGATGCCATTGCTAAGGCTAAAGCAAACAATATGCCTAACGATACTATTGACAGAAGTATTAAAAAGGCGGCAGGCAACCTTGACGCCGTTAATTATGAATCAATTACTTATGAGGGCTATGGACCAAAGGGTGTAGCCGTCATTGTTGAGGTACTTACTGATAACAAAAACCGTTCTGCTGCAAATGTAAGAAGTGCATTTACAAAGGGCGGCGGCAATATGGGCACTACAGGCTGTGTAAGCTTTATGTTTGATGAAAAGGGTCAAATTATTATTGAAAAGGATGATGACCTTGACGCTGAATCTCTTGAAATGACTGCAATTGAAGCAGGCGCAGAAGATATAAGCGAGGAAGAGGACAGCTTTGAAATAATTACTGCTCCGGATGATTTTTCAACAGTAAGGGAATCTCTTGAATTAGCAGGCTTTGAAATGGCAGAAGCTGAAATTTCAATGATTCCCCAAACTTATACCGAGCTTACTGACGATGATGATATTAAGAAAATGACAAAACTCCTTGATATGCTTGACGATGATGACGATGTTAAGAACGTATATCATAACTGGAATGAATAATCAGCAGCTTGTCAATAAAAAATTTTGTGTTAAAACTAAAAAATGACATATTTAATAACAAGGATAGGACAAATCAAAATGTCCTATCCTTGTTTATAATATCCAACATTAATTTTATGATTTAAACATACTGTTTACAAAATCCTGCATTTCCCTTTTAGACCTTATTTTATGTGTATGGTCAACTATTCTTTGCTTTTCCTCCTTTGATAAAGATGAAAAATACTCCATAGCCTCAACATTTTCTGCCAAAGCCATACCAAGACCAATAGGAATTTCATTACTGCTTAATAAACTTTCCATATTTATCACCCCATATTATTATGTGATAAAACAAAAAGCCTTATACTGTTTTTTATTATATTAAAAACCTCAAGTATATAATAAATATTTCTCCTTAAAATAAAAACGTCTGACTTACATTATAACAATCCCATATTTTCACTGCTGCATTTTAAATGTTACAATAGCCCCTTTAATATTTTCATTTAATAATCCTGTAAACTCCTGAGCCTTGTCCTCAGGAACAAAGTTGTTGTAATGATAAGGTACAGCAACCTTAGGCATAATTGTATTTGCCGCTTCCGCCGCCTCCTCAGTTCCCATATTATACTTTCCATCTATCGGTAAAAAGGCAACATCTATGGAGTGACCAATACTTTTCATCTCCTCTGTAAAATCAGAATCTCCTGCACAATAATATGTATATCCGTTAATTGTGATAATATAACCTACCCAGTTAAATTCCTTCTTATGATTTTGTCTTTCCGCAGCAGTATTATAAGCGGCAATGGTACTAAATTTTATTCCATCTGCCTCGTAATCCATATTCGGCACTACACCTATAACATTTGTAAGTCCATCATTATTTGCCTGTTCAACTCCATCCTCAGTAATGTAAATTACAGTTGAAGGCTTCATAACACGCTTAATACTGTCAATTTCATAATGGTCATTATGTGTATGAGTTACAAAAATGACATCCGCATCATGAGGCTCACCCAAAATTCGTCTTGGATCAATATATACAGTTTTTTCACCTGTTATTCTTATAGAAGACTGGTCAAAAACCTGCACATTTTCAAAATATTTCCTGATACTGTCATCTATAACTATAGACTTTGTTTTAACCTCCGCAGTTTGCCCTTTCATATTAACCGATGCCCCAAAGGCTTCACACACATAACGCAAAGGCAAGTATGCTCTACCGTTATTAATTTCCGCAAGACAATCAATTTTCCTGCCGCCTAAATTATCCAATATGTAAAATTCATTATCGACTTCAAAGTGCAGTTTATGCTCATTTTTATAAATATCAATGCTGTCATTTCCAATTTCAATCCTTGCAGCAAAACAGTCCGCAACAAAATCAGAATTAACCAGCAATCTGTTCCTTGCATCATTCCATTTTACTTCATATTTACTTTCTGTTCCGTCTATTATCAGCCTTATATCCTGCTGTTTTGTTCCTTCATTTGCCGGTATTAAATTATCTGTCCCATAAACTGTAAATGCGCCAAGCACCGCACAAATACCCCATATTAAAATTGCCGATAAAAATTTTTTCATAATAATTCCTCCATTCCATTGTATTTATATTTATAGAACACACTCATACGGTTATGTATTGCTTTAAATATACATTAATATTACAGCAAATAATAAAAGATTTCCTTTAAATATATATGATATTTATTGAAAAATCTTATAAACTATGATATATTATATAAAAATGAAGGGAGCCTAACAAATGCCAATTCCAATTCCTCAAGGAAAACAAATTACCGTACAGCGAAACCTTTATCCCCATAATTTTTGTATGCCGTCAATGGAAATAACTACAAGCCATTATGACATTAATTATGTAATCACCGGCGACAGAAAAATGATTACTCCAACTCAAAGCTATAGTTATCATGCGGGGGATGTTTCTATTGGAGAACCCTATACATATCATCGTACAATTCCGGAAAGTGACGCACCTTATGAAAGGTATCTTATTAAATTCACTCCCAAATTTATTGAGCCCTTTATTGAATTAATAGGCAAAAACATATTTAATGATTTATATGAACAAAAATTATTCCATTTTTCAGCACAAATGCAGATTAAGATAAAACAGATGTTTTGCGAAATGCTTGAGGAGTACAATAAAAATGTACCTTATAAAGAAATTATACTTCAGGGAATGCTGTACAGACTTTTAACAACTATATACGAAAATAAGCTTAATGTTAATATTACAAGATATAAATCACCTTTGACAGAACCTATTCTTAAAGCAATATATTATATGGAAAATAATTATGACAAAAATATAACCCTTGAGGATATGGCAAAAAACGCACATTTTTCGACCTCATATTTTTCCAGATTATTCAGCAGTCAGCTTGGCATTTCATTTACAGAATATTTAAGCAATGTACGTATTAACCATGTTAAAAGATTACTGCTTCAAACAAATAAATCAATTATGGAAATTGCACTTGAAACAGGATATTGCCACGGAGATTATCTTGCTTTTCAATTTAAAAATAAAACAGGTATGACGCCTTCAGATTTCAGACGCAATTCCAAAAAACTAAAACTGACTTAAATATTCCCGTAAATATCCGAATAAAACTGATATATAACACAACAGGCGGTTAAACATAAAATTGCTTAACCGCCTAAAATCATCTTTTAATCATTACAGAAAATCAATTTATTCTAAAAAATTCATTGAAACAATTCAAATTAAATCTTTTTGTCAATATAATGATTAATAAATTTAATTCCAACATTCATTTTTTCTGCATATTTAATTATATCATATACCTTGCTTTTCTCTCACTTTTAATTTCAAAAATATTTGGTATAAATTTTAGCAACTCAATCCTCAAATGAATTAATAAATTCCTCTATTTTCTCCAAATCCTCCTTATACTCATCACTCAATTTTAATGCAAAGTATATTCCTGACAAAAAGCCTTTAACTCCTCCTGCCGTAAAAGCATATTCACACAACTCTCCTAATTCATAAGTAATATCCGATTCCACAGAATCTTCATAATTCAATTGGTCAATACGTCTGAAAATGTAACGCTCTTCCGAAGGTTCTATTGTTAAAAAATCAAAATTGTCAAATTCCTCTAATCCTAAATATATCTGTTCTATTAAACTTTCGCAGTAACGCATCTTTTTCTTCCTCCTTATGTAAATAATTTCAGTATTATGATTTTATGATTTATACATTTTCACCATATTATCAAAATCCTGTCCCATTTCACTTTTTAATTTTAATATTAAATAAATTCCCGTTGCAAAGCCCTTTAATTCTTCAGAAAACATACCGGAAGCAAACATTTCCTTTAAATCCGAATATGCACTGTCACTTATTTGCTTATTTTTATACAATTCATCTACATATTCATAGTATTCTCTTTCGCTTTTTTCCTTATTTTTATTCCACGGAAAAACTCCGCTTTTATCTAATTTGCAATACAATTCTTTTACAGCATTAAAATCTGAACGCATAATAGTAATCCTCCTTAATAATTAAAATTTATAACGCTTTGACATTCACAGAATGTCATATATTAAATAGTTTTAGTGCATAATGATGTTTACAAGTATTTTTTATGTTCAATAGGAGTAGTTATTTATTATGTTTATCAATAAGGCTAAAGATGGTAAAAATAATTTGTGCGGTAAAAATATTTCATATCTAAGAAAAAAAATGAACCTTTCTCAAAGAGCACTTGCTGATAAACTTCAAATTTTAGGAATTGATGTAGATAAAAACGCCATTCAAAGAATAGAAGCCGGTAAAAGATTTGTTACTGATATTGAATTAAAAGCTTTATCTTCTCTATTCAATGTATCAATGGACGATCTTACAAATTAATTTACATCATAAATTAAAATAATATTTTTTTAAAATCCATATATATTTATATGGATTTTTTATTTTATTGAACTCTTATAATACTATTTGCCCAATCTAATAACTTTTAAAAAAAATTTTGTTATTATTTTTACTTTTTCAATATTAACATTCTGTAAGTGTCAGCTTTTATTTTACCATATAATTATAAAAATTACAAGTACTAAATGTCAGTGGAGCAATAATTTATTTAATTCTGAGGGATTCTTTGTCAACCACACCGGTTGGCAAAGAACCAAAAAATCGTTTTAATACCATTTTTTACTAAAGATTTTTCTTAATATCCTCACCAATCTGTTTAATCCTATCTTCCTCGGCATTAAAGCTGCCAAAGTGAATATTAACAAGGTCCCCTGCAAGTCTTGGTAAAATATGGATATGGAAATGGAACACGGTCTGACCTGCCATTTCACCGTTATTCTGTAATATATTTACGCCGTCGCAGGCTGTAGCCTTTTGAACAGCAGCAGCCACCTTCTTGGCTACAACAAATGCCTTGGCAGTCAACTCCTCAGGCATTTCAAAAATATTGGCATAATGATGCTTACAAACAACAAGGCTATGACCAATATTAGCAGGATTAACATCCAATATTACCTTAAAATCATCATCTTCATAAACAGTTGTTGATGGAATTTCACCATCGGCAATTTTACAAAATACACAACTCATTTTTGTTTCCTCCTTTTAAATAACCATTTAACGGGGTAGTTAAGCAGCTGCCTCGTCCTCAAAAAATCTCTTGTGCCATATAAGGAACATATAAACTGTCCATATTTTACGGCTGTAGTCACCCTTACCCGCTCTGTGGTCATCCAGATATTTCATAATCTTATCAGTATTGAAATACTTTTCAGCCCCGGGAGAAGTAAAGGCTTCCTTAATAATGTTATAATACTTGTCCTCCTTAAGCCATACTCTGATTGGCACGGGAAAACCAAGTTTTTTCTTAGTAGCAGTTGCTTCAGGAAGGTATTTTTTACTTGCCATTCTAAAGGCATACTTTGTTGCTCGTCTGTTTACTCTGTAATCAGTTGGGAGCTTTCTTGCTACATTGAAAACCTCTTTGTCAAGGAAAGGTACTCTTACCTCAAGGGAATTGGCCATACTCATTTTATCAGCTTTAAGCAGAATATCTCCCACCATCCACAAATTAAGGTCAATAAACTGCATCTTTGTCACATCATCAAGACCTTGGCAAAATTCATAATAAGGCTTTGTAATTTCGGTATGGTCAAATTTTCCGCTTGGATTTTTAAGAATACTTTCTCTTTCCTTTTTGGAAAACATCTGATTACCGTTGCCGTAAAATCTTTCTTCTACGTCAAGGGCAGCACGTCTGAAATAATTTTTACCCTTAAATCTGAAAGGAACAATACCGGCCAACTTAGCAAGTGCCTTTCTTACAGGCTTTGGAAAAATCTTCATCGGTGCAAGAGCCATAGGCTCCTCATAAATATTGTAGCCGCCAAAGAACTCGTCAGCACCCTCACCTGAAAGCGCAACCTTAACCTTTGTCCTTGCCAGCTTACTTACAAAATAAAGAGCAACAGCACTTGGGTCAGCTAAAGGCTCGTCCATATGATACTGTACCTTTGGAAGGCTTTCCCAATATTCATCAGTTGAAATAATTTTTGAATTGCTTTCAATACCTACATACTTTGAAAGCTCCTCTGCATAACCTATTTCATTATACTTTTCATAGTCAAAGCCTACAGTAAATGTCTTGCCGCTTTCCTTATCCATTCCATTTCTGAATGTTGCAGCAACAAAACTTGAATCTACACCGCTTGAGAGGAAAGAACCAACCTCAACATCACTGACAACAGTATGCATACCAACAGAGTCAAGGAGCACATCCTCAACCTCCTGAATTGCACTTTGAAGCTTCTTGCCGTTGACAGGGTCAGCAACAATATCCTTTTCCGGCTCAAACTTAGGCTGCCAGTATCTCTTAATATCAAGATTTCCATTCTGATAAGTCAAGTAATGAGCAGGCTTTAACTTATAAACACCCTTAAAAAATGTTTCATCAAGTACGGAATACTGGAATGTTAAATAATTTTCAAGAGCCAACGTATTTACTTCCTTTTTAAACTTAGGATAAGGCAAAAAACTCTTTATTTCAGAACCGAATAAAAGCTCACCGTAAATTTGAGCATAATAATAAGGCTTAATGCCGAAATAATCCCTTGCGGCAAAAAGTTTTTTCTGCTTCATATCATAAATGGTAAAGGCAAACATACCTCTTAAATCATTAAGCATATCCTCACCCTTTTCCTCATAAAGGTGGACAAGGACTTCCGTATCCGCATGAGTATAAAAGCTATGACCTTTTTCGATTAAATCTTCCTTTAAACTCTGATAGTTATAAATTTCACCGTTAAATACAATGACTACAGACCTGTCCTCGTTGTAAATAGGCTGAGAGCCGTCCTCAAGACCTATAATACTAAGACGTCTGAACCCAAATGTTACTTCTTCGTCAGAGTGTACACCGCCGCTGTCGGGACCTCTGTGCACAATTCTGTCCATCATTTTTTCAATGACCTGTTCTCTATTTTCAAGGTTTCCTGTAAAACCACAAAAACCGCACATATTCTTCGCCTCCATACATAGTTAAATATATTATACTATAATCAGCCAAAATATTCAACAGATTAAAAAATTTTTCATACTTTGTATAACTCATCAACATCAGGTTCTTCAAGCTCTGTCTTAACACCATTATTTACAACAATCCTATCTTTTGCAGTAATTTTTCCAATAACCGATGCATTAACCCCTGCCTTTTGAAGCCCTGATACCATCTCAGCCTCATTATCACACACAATAACCATTGACCCGCTTGAAATAAGCCTTAAAGGGTCAACACCAAGTTCCTTACATATAATTTCCGTTTCATCAAGAACAGGAATTTTATCAGCATAAACCTCAATACCAAGCCCTGCACAATCAGCAATTTCCCAACAGGCACCAAGAATGCCGCCCTCTGTAACATCGTGCATGGCATGAGCCCCAAGTTCCGCACCTATTTGTCCCTCTTTTATAACGGAAAGATTTTCACTGAGCTTTTTGGCCCTTTCAATTACTTCCTTATCAATACTCTTCAGCTTATACGCTTTATCATTGGCAAAAATTGCAGTTCCCTCCATAGCCGCATATTTAGTCATTATTACACTGTCACCAATACTTGCTCCCCCTGACGGAATTAATTTCTTTGTTTTTCCTATTACTGTACAGCTTAAAACAGGCTTATTAACAGCATCTGTTATTTCCGTATGCCCTCCCAAAATAGCAATATTTACTCTTTCAGCCTCAATATACAAATCCTCTATAATTTTTGAAATTTCTTCCTCACTGATTTCAGCAGGTAGAAGTGCTGTAACCATTATACCAACAGGTTCTCCGCCGCTTGATGCAATATCATTTGTATTTATATTTATGGCAAGCCTTCCTATATCCTCAACAGCACCTGTTATAGGGTCAGTTGACAAAAGACAAATATTATCACCCATATGGAGAGCAGCACAGTCCTCACCTACAGAAGGCTTTAAAAGAACCTCTTTTCTGCCCACACTGTGGTTATTGACAGGCTCAATCACTATTTTTTCAAGCACACTGTTTGGCAGTTTACCTATTTTCATATTATTATCCTCTTTCCAATATCCATATAACCGTATTTTTTTAAATTTAAAAGCTTTGACGGATTTTCAGCTGCCATTTTCAGGGCAGATTTTAGTCCCACAATTTTTGACATATTGCTGACAGCCTTTTTCATAGTCAGTATACTGCCTGCAAGTCTGCCTGTATCATCCCTTACGGAACAATCATCAACAATGACATTTTTGCCGCAAAAAACATAACTGCCCCTATTACAGCCCATAGCCTCCATAGCATCGGTTATAAGTATTATTTTATCCTCTTTAAGCCTTGTAATCAGCCTTACGCAATCCTCTGATAAATGTACAAAATCGCATATTACCTCAACAAAACCGTTATCCATAAGCCCTGCACCTGCAACACCCATATTTCTGTGATGCACAGGCGACATTGCATTGAAAAGATGAGTGTAAGAAGATGCACCTCTTGCAGCAAGCCTTTCACAGTCCTTAACAGTGCCGCCGCTGTGACCTATAGAAACAAAATCTCCGTTTTTAACAACATATTCGGTAAATTCTTCTGCACCCTCTGTTTCGGGAGCAACGGTAAAACGAATTTTCAAGTCACCCACTATATTTTTTAAGTCCTCATAAAGCTTAATATTGCAGGGAGTAATATAATTTTCCTCCATAATACCCTTATACTTTTTAGAAATAAAAGGACCTTCAATATGTATACCCAGAATTTCGGCATAGTCCTTATTTTTTGATGCAAAATAAATTTCCTTTGCACTTGTCAAAATTTCAGAATAGGACTTTGCAACAGTAGTAGGCATATAAGCTCCAACATTATCCTCATAAAGCTTTTTGCTTAAATATATAATTTCACTTGAACTGCCGGTCATAATATCCACACCATATCCTCCGTGAATATGTATGTCAATAAAAGGCGGCAATATGGCATTTTCAGTGCCTTCACCTTTTTTAATAATGGAGGTAACCATGCCATTTTCAATCTCAATATCACCTAGTATTAAATTGTAGTCTTTGTCTATAAACGTAATGTCCCTGTATAGCATAATAACACCTCAGTTTGATATTTTATTTTATCATAAATCAGAGTAATTTAAAAGAGTAATTTAAAAAAGCTCTCCTTAAAGCAGAGAGCTTAAAATTATTATTTTGCAAAATCAGTATTATTTCTTATTAATTCATCAACACTAATAAGAAAGGCTTTTTTATCATTTTCAAGACCTGTCTTTATTACCTCATTACCTTCTTTCAGACTGTATGTTTCGTCTTCATTTTTAACAAGTCTATAGGTTACATATTCGTTATCTTTATTAAAAAATACAACAATATATGAGCAATAACCGACCTCTTCCTCATCAGCCATCGATAAAAGCAATGCACAAGCATTTTGTCCATATTTAGTATAACAACAATTTATATTAATCTCTAATGTTAAAAAGCAATCATTTTGAAAACGCTTTACATAAGACTTGAATTTATTATAATCAAAATCATCAAAATCCGAAGGAAAATCCCATTTTTCACCAATTTCCTCAAAGTATTCTTTTAGATTGTCAATTGGTTCAGTATGATTTCCGGATTCATCAGGTATTCCATATACATCATAAGGTGAAAGCCCACAACAATTATATTCCCATATTTCTGAAATAGCTTCCTCAATTGGTTTATTAAAATTATTCAAAACACTGCCATAAACAGTATCTCCCACACCATAGTCCGCCTTACTCAAGGACAAATCACAAGTATCTTCAAACATTTTTCTTGTTTTTAAATGATACTCCTTAGTCATTTCATTTGTAAATTTGCCATAATCAATTTTATTGGGCTTTTTTCCATGTGACATTAATTTCTGAATCCATATAGGTTCTGTAGTTGTTTCAGTAACAGTTTCTGTTGTTACTTCTGTAGTAACTTCTGTTGTTGTTTCAACATTCTTTACAGTAATTATTATAACAGTTTTACTTACATTATCCCACTCAACATCACAATCAAGACTTTCAGCTACAGCTCTTGCAGGCACCATTGTTCTTCCGTTTATAATCTGCGGAGGCACATCAAGACTTTTTTCCTCACCATTTACTTCAAACAAACTGCTGTCAATTTTCATACCTATTGATGTATCGCCCTTATTTGCTGATATGCTTTTGTCTGTACTGTCCCACCGAACATCTGCACCAACCGCTTCAAATATAGCTCTTAAAGGTACCATTGTTCTGCCCTCAATAACCTGTGCAGGTGTATCTGTTTCAAGTGGATTTCCGTCAACAGTTATACTGATGCCATCTCCTCCATAACATAGCCCTGTCATTAGAATTGTCATTAACGCTGTAATTCCCAATAATTTTTTCATATCATCCGCCCCTTACTATTAATGTTATTTTAATTATAGCATAACTATATCATATTTACAACAAAAAGAACAAAAAATTGCATTGAATATAAAAAGGAACTGCACACGGCAGTTCCCTTAAAAATATAATACTTTGGCTAATGCCTCAGCAACTTATCTTAGCAAATCAAGAGCAATCTCTCATTTTCTGTTAAGATATTCATTACAAGCCTTAGCAGCTTCTCTGCCCTCATGAATAGCCCAAACCACAAGACTCTGACCTCTTCTCATATCACCTGCCGCAAACACACCCTTAAGGCTTGTTTCAAACTTACCATATTCAGCCTTAACATTGCTTCTTGCATCAGTTTCAAGAGAAAGCTGCTTAATTAACGTATCCTCAGGACCTGTAAAGCCCATAGCCAATAACATTAACTGACAAGACCATACCTTTTCGGTTCCCGGAATTTGTTCAGGCACCATTCTGCCATTTACATTATTCCACTTAACCTGAATAGTGTGTACCTCTTTAATACTGCCCTTTTCATCAGGCACAACCTTGGTAACGGTTGTAAGATACTCTCTTGGATCTCTGCCGTAAAGCTTTATAGCCTCCTCCTGACCATAGTCGGTTTTCTTTATACGAGGCCACTGTGGCCAATGGTTTGACGGAGTTCTTTCTTCAGGTGCTTCAGGCATAATTTCCATCTGAAATACAGATTTACAGCCATGTCTTATTGAAGTACCCACACAGTCAGTACCCGTATCACCACCGCCAACAATAATAACGTCCTTGCCTTCAGCACTTATATATTGTCTGTCCTCAAGATTTGAGTCAAGGAGACTCTTGGTATTCGCCTTTAAGAAATCAACGGCAAAATGAATACCCTTTACATCATTTCTGCCTTCACAAACCAAATCTCTTGCCTTAGTTGCACCACAGCATAATACAACAGCGTCAAATTCCTTAATAAGCTTAGCTGTAGGATAGTTCTTTCCAACCTCTGTGTTGGTTACAAAGTTAATACCCTCCTTTTCAAGAATATCAACTCTTCTCTGAACAACCTTTTTATCAAGCTTCATATTGGGAATACCATACATTAAAAGTCCGCCTGCTCTGTCAGAACGCTCAAATACGGTAACCTTATGACCCATCTGATTAAGAGTATCGGCACAGGCAAGACCTGAAGGTCCCGAACCTACAACAGCTACCCTTTTTTCAGTAGACTTTTTAGGTATTCTTGGCTGAACAAGACCTCTTTCAAACATTGTATCAATAATATGAACTTCAATATTCTTTACTGTTACGGCAGGCTCGTGCATACCAAGCGTACAAGAGCCTTCGCAAAGAGCGGGACATACTCTGCCCGTAAATTCAGGAAAGTTACTTGTCTTGGATAATCTTTTATAAGCCTCTTCAATTTTTCCATGATATACAAGATCGTTCCATTCAGGTATAAGATTACCTAAAGGGCAGCCTCCTACAACAGGATTACCTGTATGGCAGAAAGGAACGCCGCAGTTCATACATCTTGCACCCTGAGTCTGTAATTCCTCAAGGCTGTAATGAGTATGGAACTCATCCCAATTTTTCATTCTGACCTCCGGCTTAATATCTTCAGGCAGCTTTCGGTCATATTCCATAAATCCGGTTGGTTTACCCATTAATTAGCACTCCTTTCTGATTTCATAGCAGCTTCAGGTCTTTTAACAATAGTTGAACCGCTTACTGTAATAAAAGCGTCAAGTAAAGCGTCCTCATCATTTAAGCCTGCTGCTTTAGCTCTGTCAATTTCTTCAATCATTTCCTTGTATGCCATAGGAATAACCTTAATAAAGTTCTTTACCTCAGCATCAAAGTTATCAAGAATTTCCTTTCCTCTCTCAGAGCCTGTATATTTAACATGATTTTCAATCATAGTCTTTAATTCAGCAATATCCTTTTCACTTGTCATTTTCTCCAAAAGGATAAGCTCCTTGTTGCAGCGTGATTCAAAGTCACCGCCATAGTTATAAACATAAGCTACACCGCCTGACATACCTGCACCAAAGTTTCTTCCTGTCTTGCCAAGTATAGCAACACGTCCTCCTGTCATATACTCACAGCCATGCTGTCCTATAGCCTCAACAACAGCAGTAATACCTGAGTTTCTTACGCAAAATCTTTCGCCCGCCATACCGTTAATATAGGCTTCACCGCTTATAGCACCATAGAAGGCAACATTACCTATAATTACATTGTCCTCAGGCTTAAACTTAGCCTCCTTAGACGGTACAACTACAACTTTACCGCCTGAAAGCCCCTTGCCGATGTAGTCATTTGCATCACCAACAAGCTTCATGGTAACACCATGAGTTTGGAAAGCACCAAAGCTTTGACCTGCACTTCCCTCAAACTCAAGATTAATGGTATCATCAGGAAGACCCTCAACGCCGTATTTTTCGGTTATTTCACTTGAAAGAATAGTACCGCATACTCTGTCAATATTAGTAATTTCAAGAGAAGCATTAATCTTTTTACCCTCCTGAATTGCAGGTGTACAAAGTCTTACAAGTGCATTGACATCAAGGCTCTTTTCAAGCTCGTGATCCTGCTTAACATTAAAGTATCTTTCAGAATCATTGGAGCAAATCTTTGGTTGATAAAGCATACCTGTAAGATTGACTTCCTTAGCCTTCCAATGATTTAACTTCTTAGGCACCAGCTTTTCAACGTGACCAATCATTTCGTTAATAGTTTTACAGCCAATCTTAGCCATCCATTCTCTTAAATCCTGTGCAATAAATCTCATAAAGTTTTCAACATACTCAGGCTTTCCCGCAAACTTCTTTCTAAGCTCAGGATTTTGAGTAGCAACACCAACAGGACAGGTATCAAGATTACATACTCTCATCATTACACAGCCCATAGTAATAAGAGGACCTGTAGCAAAACCAAATTCTTCAGCACCTAAAAGGCAGGCAACAGCTATATCTCTACCGGTTAAAAGCTTACCGTCTGTTTCAATAACAACTCTGTTTCTTAAATTGTTCATAAGAAGTGCCTGATGTGTTTCAGCAACACCTAGTTCCCAAGGCAAACCTGCGTGTCTTACAGATGTTCTTGGAGCTGCACCTGTACCGCCGTCATAACCACTTACAAGAATAACATCGGCACGTCCCTTGGCAACACCTACCGCAATAGTACCTACACCTGCTTCACTGACAAGCTTAACTGAAATTCTTGCATCTCTGTTAGCATTCTTTAAGTCGTGAATTAACTGTGCCAAGTCCTCAATAGAATAAATATCGTGATGAGGTGGCGGAGAAATAAGCCCTACACCGGGAGTTGAATTTCTTGCCTTGGCAATCCAAGGATAAACCTTCTTGCCCGGCAAATGACCGCCTTCACCGGGCTTAGCACCCTGTGCCATCTTTATCTGAATTTCAATAGCGTTCTGTAAATAATGAATAGTTACACCAAAACGACCTGATGCAACCTGCTTAATAGCAGAACGTCTTAAATCACCATTTTCGTCAGGTGTAAATCTTTCGGCTTCCTCGCCGCCTTCACCTGAGTTAGACTTACCTCCTAATCTGTTCATGGCAATAGCCATACACTCATGGGCCTCTTTTGAAATAGAACCGTAACTCATTGCACCTGTCTTAAATCTCTTTACAATAGACTCTACAGGCTCAACCTCATCAATATTGATAGGCTTGTCAATAGTTCTTATATCCAAAAGACCTCTTATTGTACAAAGCTGTTCACTTGTATCATTCTGGAGCTTGGTAAACTCCTTAAAGAGCTTGTAATCACCTTCACGGCAAGCCTTTTGTAAGAGATAAATTGAACGTGGATTAAACATATGGTACTCGCCGTTTCTTCTCCACTTGTAATCACCGCCCGGCTCAAGAGCATCTACCTTAGTCAATGTATCAAATGCCTTAGCATGACGCATTTTAGCCTCCTTGTCAATATGTTCAATTTCAATACCGCCAATTCTTGTAACAGTACCTGTAAAGAACTTATTAACAACAGCCTCGCTTACACCAAGTGCTTCAAAAATCTGGGCACCCTGATAACTCTGTATTGTAGAAATACCCATTTTAGACATAATCTTTACAATACCGTGAGTTACAACATCAATATATAATTTAACTGCCTCATCAGCAGACTTTGTAATATAAGAATTTTCTGCCATATCCTTTAATGTTTCATAAACAAGATATGGATTAATTGCATCTACACCATAGCCTAAAAGTACGGCAAAGTGATGTACCTCTCTGGGTTCACCTGTTTCAAGAATAATAGAAACCTTCATTCTTGTTCCTTGTCTTATTAAGTGGTGATGTAAGCCTGCACCTGCAAGCAATGCAGGAATAGCACATTTATCCTCATCAACACCCTTGTCTGAAAGTACAATCATATTGTAACCGTTGTCAATAGCAATATCTACAGCCTCAAAAATACTGTCAATAGCATTTTCAAGACCATTCTTTTCGCTTATGCTGTAAAGCATAGGAATAGTAACAGCCTTATAGTCTGAATCGGAAATTGACTTAATAGCTGCTGTCTGCTCGTCAGTGAGTATAGGTGTATCGCACTTAATTCTTCTGCAATTTTCAGGCTTAGGGTCAAGCATATTGCTTTCGCCGCCTAAATAAGTAAGAGTACTTGTTACAATTTCTTCTCTTATTGCATCAATAGGAGGATTGGTAACCTGTGCAAAAAGCTGCTTAAAGTAATTATATAAAAGCTGTGGCTTATCTGAAAGAACGGCAAGAGGTGAATCTGTACCCATTGCAGAAATAGGGTCAGTACCGGTTTCAATAATGCCCTTTAATGTGGTATCAATGTCCTCCCATGTATATCCGAATGCTTTCTGCTTAGTAAGTAAAGTTTCCTTTGAATTAAAGTTATTTTCTTTATTCACAAAAAGATTTTCAAGCTCAATGATTCTGTTAATCATAATATCGCTTTGATGCATTTTGGCATTGTTTTCCTTAATTACATCTACAAGGTCAGTCCATACGGGAGCCTTGTCACCTGACTTAATGTCATTAATACTTACAAGGTTTTCCTTAACCCACTTTTCGTAAGGATACTTTGATGCAACCTCACTTTTTACTTCCTCATCGGAAATAATTCTTCCTTCCTTTGTATCTATAAGGAGCATCTTTCCCGGTTCAAGTCTGCTCTTTTTAATAACTCTTGATTCATCTATATCTATTACGCCAACCTCAGATGAAAGAACAAGCATATCATCATCGGTAACCACATATCTTGCAGGTCTTAAACCATTTCTGTCAAGAGTTGCGCCAACAACCTCACCATCGGTAAATGCCACTGCGGCAGGACCGTCCCATGGCTCTGAACAGGTTGAATTATATTCATAAAAAGCCCTCTTTGCAGGATCCATTGATGTATCATTTTCCCAAGGCTCAGGAATAGCCATCATAACAGCCTGCTGAATAGGTATACCTGATAATGTAAGCATATGCAAATAATTATCAAGCATAGCAGAGTCAGAACCGTCCTCATTTATAACAGGATAAATTTTAGTAATATCATCACCGAAAATATCAGTGTCAAACATCTGCTGTCTTGCATTAGTCCAGTTAATATTACCTCTGATTGTGTTAATTTCACCGTTGTGAATAATATATCTGTTAGGATGAGCTCTCTCCCAGCTTGGAAATGTATTGGTAGAGAAACGGCTGTGTACCAAAGCTACAGCAGTTTTCATATCTAAATCCATAAGGTCAAGATAGAATTTTGCAACCTGATCGGGAGTAAGCATACCCTTGTATACAATAGTTCTTGAAGAAAGTGATGCAAAATAGAAATAGCAGTCTCTTTCGTTGTAAATATCATTTGTACGTTCGCAATATCTGATTTCCTTTTCAGCTCTTTTAAGAACGACAAAAAGCTTTCTTTCAAAAGCAATACCGGCTTCAACATCATCAGGCTTTTTAATAAATACCTGTACAATATGAGGCATAGCCTCTCTTGCCGTATTACCGATACATTTAGCATAAGTGGGAACCTCTCTTACACCAAGGAATTCCATACCTTCTTCAGCTATAATATTCTTTAATTTGTCAAGACTTCTTTCTCTTGTTTCGTCATCAGGTGAAAGAAATAACATACCTACACCGTAATCTCCTGATTTAGGCAGCTTAATACCCTCATTATCACAAACCTTTTTCATAAAGCTGTGAGGTATCTGAATAAGTATACCGGCACCGTCACCTGTATCAGGCTCACTGCCTACGCCGCCTCTGTGGGTAAGATTCTTAAGAATTTCAATAGCATCATTAATAATCTTATGTGATTTTCTGCCCTTAATATTTACAAGACATCCAATACCGCAATTATCATGTTCGAACTGAGGATCATACAACCCCTGCTTCCGGGGTAAACCGTTCTGAATCACTGTTATCCGTCCTTTCTATAATTATATAACTTGTTATTTAAAAAGGAGCTGAAAGATAAATAGACACACTATTATCTTACAGCTCCCTTGCTTATGTATATAATACTACATAATAATTAAAAAATCAAGTATTTTTTTAAAATAAATTAAAAAAATTAAGATTTTTATTTAAAAACTTTATTAAATTAATTGAATTTGCCATTATCTGTGTTATACTTAAGTTAATGGATATTTTTACTTAAAATTTTTAAGCAATTTTATATTGCAGGGGGTTTATAACGATAAATTTTTACAGAGGAGGTACTTAAATGAATTTATTTTCTTTTACCCTCTCTACCAACAGAGAAGGGCTATATGACATTACATCAATGGTAAATGATGCAATACAGACTGTAAAGGCTGAAATGGGTATTTGCGTTATATACACGCCTCACACAACAGCTGCCATAACAATTAACGAAAACGCTGACCCTGATGTACAAACGGATTTTATGCTTGGACTAAACAAAACTTTTCCTGACAGACCCGAATATAAACATAATGAGGGCAATTCTCACGCCCATTTAAAATCTTCGGCAGTGGGATGCAGCGAAACAGTTATTATAGATAAGGGCAGATTGCTCCTCGGTACATGGCAAGGCATTTACTTCTGCGAATTTGACGGTCCAAGAACAAGGAAATTTTATGTTAAAATAATTAAGGATTAAAAATACCAAAACCAAGGCAGCTTATTCAGGCAATCTGAATTAGTTGCCTTATTTTTATATTTCATACATTTCCACATTAATTACATCAGTATTATATTAAATTCCATTACATTTTATATTTAATAACAATTACACCATGTGCTAACCCGATAATCATAATTATTTTAATAAAAAATAGCCGCCCCTGTCCGGAAACTTAAGCGGTTAAACAAGCCACTTAACAAATGTCACTATAAGTTCAATATTTTTATCTTACCATTAACCGTTAATTGTTTGCTTGTTCCCTTCTATGTTATTTCATTTTAAAAGAACAGCCGCAATAAAGCAACTGTTCTCCAATTTATTTATTCTTCAGCAAACTCACCGAATTTTCTAAATCTCTCATATCTCTCTTTAAGAAGAGTATCAATACCCTTAGCCTGTAAAATTTCAACTTCAGTTTCAAGCTTAGACTTTAAAAGGTTAGCAGTAAAACCAAAATCATTTTGTGCTCCGCCGTCAACCTCTTTAATAACCTTTTCAACCACATTAAGATTAAGAAGGTCCTCTGCCGTAATCTTCATTACATCGGCAGCCTCCTTTGCTCTCTTAGGCTCTTTCCATAAAATACTTGCAAAGCCTTCAGGAGAAAGAACTGCATAAACAGAATTTTCAAGCATCCATACTCTGTCAGTTACAGCAAGGGCAAGAGCACCGCCGCTGCCTCCTTCACCAATAAGAATAGAAATAGTAGGCACCTTTAAATTAGCCATTTCCAAAAGATTTCTGGCAATAGCCTCGCCCTGACCTCTTTCCTCTGCACCAATACCACAGTAAGCACCGCTTGTGTTAATGAAGTTAATTACGGGTCTATGGAACTTTTCAGCCTGCTTCATAAGTCTTAAAGCCTTTCTGTATCCCTCGGGATGTGGCTGACCAAAGTTTCTCTCAATATTTTCCTCCATTGTTTTGCCCTTTTGCACACCGATTACGGTAACAGGTGTATCATTAAGCAAAGCAACACCGCCTACAATAGCTGCATCATCTCTAAAATTTCTGTCACCATGGAACTCTGTAAATTCATCAAAAATGTGATTAATATAATCAAGAGCAGTAGGTCTTGATACCTTTCTTGCAATTTTCACCTTATCATAAGCCGGCATTATTCTTCACCTACTTTCTTAATATTGTGAAGCTTAAGTATTCTTTCTAAAAATTCAGGAAGCTTTTCTCTTTCAACAATGGCATCTAAAAAGCCGTGTTCAAGCAAAAATTCTGCAGTCTGGAACTCATCGGGCAGCTTCTGCTTAATAGTACCCTCAATAACTCTCCTGCCTGCAAAGCCTATAAGTGTTTTAGGCTCTGAAATAATAATATCACCAAGCATTGCATAGCTTGCAGTTACACCACCTGTTGTAGGGTCGGTAACTACGGTTATATAAAGCAAGCCTGCCTCTGAATGTTTTGCAACAGCAGAACTAACCTTAGCCATCTGCATAAGGGATAAAATACCCTCCTGCATTCTGGCTCCGCCTGAGCAGGTGAATACAATAATCGCCATTTTGTTTTCGGTAGCATACTCAAAGGCTCTTGTCAGCTTTTCACCGACAACAGAGCCGAGAGAGCCCATCATAAAGCCGCTGTCCATAACAGCAATAACACAAGGTCTGCCTCCAATGGTACACTTACCTGTCTTAACTGCATCCTTTAAGCCTGTCTTTTCCTGTAAGCTCTTTATCTTTGCTGAATAATCAGGGAAATCAAGAGGATTTTTTGACTCCATATTAACATCAAATTCCTCAAAGCTGTCCTTGTCAACAATCGCCTTTATTCTGTCCTTGGCATTCATTCTGAAAAGCTTTGCACACTTAGGACATATTTTTAAAGGACCTAAAGACTTCTTCTCAATTATATTGTCACAAGAAGGACACTTAATATGTCCATCAGGTATTTCTTCCTTTTTTTCAGGTGTTTTCTCCACCTTTTCCTTCTTAGGCACTGCCTCCTTTATTGCATCCACCTTACCTTTAAGGTTATCCACACTAATTTTGTCAATGCCTGACTTAATGTTATCAAATAATTTCATTTTAAGCACCTCATCAGCCAATCATAAATGTAAGCTCGCCTTCAGCAACCTTTTTATCACCTACATAAGCAACGCCCTTGCCAATACCTGCATTACGCTTAATCTTAATCATTTCAACCTCAAGGCGAAGTGTATCTCCCGGTACTACCTTACCCCTGAACTTAGCCTTGTCAATGCCGCCAAAGAAAGCAATTTTACCCTTAAATTCATCCATAGAAAGCATTGCAACAGCACCGGTCTGGGCAAGTGCCTCAATAATAAGTACTCCCGGCATAACAGGCTCCTGTGGAAAATGACCCCTAAAAAAAGGCTCATTCATAGTTACATTTTTAAGAGCAACGCACCTCTTGCCTTCTTCCATTTCAAGAACTCTGTCTATTAATAAAAACGGATGTCTGTGAGGTAAAATACTCATAATTTCCTTAATATCCATCATTATATTACTCCTCCCACTTTTTTAAGCAAAGTACGCCATTGTGACCGCCAAAGCCCAATGTATTTGATAAAGCATACTTAACATCTCTTTCAACGGCCTTATTTACTGTATAGTTAAGGTCACATTCTTCATCAGGCACCTGATAATTAATTGTTGGAGGAATAACACCGTTCTTGAGAGCAAGAATAGTGGCGATAGCCTCAACAGCACCTGTTGCACCCAAAAGATGACCTGTCATAGACTTAGTTGAACTGATGTTAATCTCCTTTGCATAGTCACCAAATGCAGACTTTATAGCTATAGTTTCAGAAGAATCATTAGCAGGAGTTGAAGTTCCGTGGGCATTAATATATCCTATCTCTGTCTTGTCAATACCTGCCTCTGCCATGGCAGCCTCCATAGCCTTGCAAGCACCGTCAGGCATGGGAGCAGTAATATGATGTGCATCACAAGTTGAGCCGTATCCCACAATTTCAGCTAAAATTTCAGCACCCCTTGCCTTTGCAGACTCAAGAGATTCCATAAATAATACACCTGCACCCTCGCCCATTACAAATCCGCTTCTTTCTTTATCAAAAGGTGTGGACGCTCTGTTAGGGTCTTCACTTGTTGTAAGTGCCTTTAATGCGGCAAAACCGCCTATTCCAAGCTTACATATGGAAGCTTCCGAGCCCCCTGCAATGATATAATCACTGTAGCCGTGCTTAATATTTCTGTAAGCCTCACCTATACAATTAGTTGATGTGGCACAAGCTGTTACAACATCAAGACAGGTACCTCTTGCACCAAATCTTATAGCAACATTTCCTGCCGCCATATTTGAAATAGCCATAGGTATAAACAAAGGTGCAATTCTTGACATACCTTTATTTGCCATCTTTGCAGCCTGTTCTTCAATAGTAGTTAAACCACCGATACCTGAACCGATAATTACACCTAATCTATGCTTATCAATACTGTCTAAATCAATACCTGACATAGCAACAGCCTCATCAGCAGCAGCCATGGCATAAATACTGAATAAATCGTTTCTCTTAACTTCCTTTTTATCTACAACTGTAGCCGGGTCAAATCCCTTAACCTCACCTGCACATTTTACCTTGCTTTCTGTTGTATCAAAGCGTGTAATAAGACCGATACCGTTCTTACCGCTTTTCAAACCTTCCCAAAACTCACTAATATTATTTCCTATAGGAGTCAAGGCTCCCATACCGGTAATAACTACCCTACGTTCCATAGATCAATTTCCTCCTTAAATACTCAAAAACCATTTCAGCACCTATGCTGTTTATCTTCCGATTACCATACCGCCGTCTACGGTAATTACCTGACCTGTAATATACTTAGACTTAGCAAGGAATAATGCAGTATCGGCAATTTCCTCGGGCTGTCCGAATCTCTTTAACGGAATACCTGCTAAAATCTGTTCCTTAACCTTATCTGAAAGAATCTCTGTCATATCCGTAGCAATCATACCCGGTGCAATGGCATTACAGGTAATATTTCTTGCTGCAAGCTCCTTTGCAACACTGTATGTCATACCAAGTACACCTGCCTTACTTGCAGCATAATTAACCTGTCCCACATTGCCCGCAAGACCAATAACACTTGACATATTAATAATAGCACCGCTTCTCTGCTTCATCATAATCTTATTTACAGCCTTAATCATATTAAAGCAGCCTTTAAGATTAGTATCAATTACAGTATCAAAGTCCTCCTCACTCATTCTCATAAGTAAGGTATCTCTTGTTATTCCTGCATTGTTTACAAGAACATCAACACCGCCAAACTCAGCTATGGCAGCATCAACCAACTTCTGAGCCTCGTCTGCCTTGCTTACATCAGCCTGAACAGTAAGGCACTTAACACCCATTTCTTCAATTTCATTTTTAACCTCTTCCGGAGATGTACTTCTGTAATTTAAAACAATATTAGCACCCTCACCGGCAAACTTTAAAGCAATAGCCTTGCCAATGCCCTTGGCACCGCCTGTTACAATAACAGTCTTATCCTTCATTATAAACCTAAACCTCCTATAGCCTTTTCAAGAGTTTTCAAATCCTCTACATTATAGATTGCCACATCAGCACCAACCTCTTTAGCCGCCTTTTTAACAAAACTTGATAAAGTCTTGCCCGGACCCATTTCAACAAATGTATCTACACCAAGCTCAATCATTTTTTTAACTGACTGCTCCCACTTAACGGGATTCATAACCTGTTTGGTAAGAATATCCACAACCTGACTCTTGTCTTCAACTATTTCAGCAGTTAAGTTAGTAATAACAGGAATAGTCATATTACTTAATTCAATATTATTAAGCTCTTCATTAAGCTTGTCAGCAGCAGGCTTTAAAAGAGAAGTATGAAAAGGACCGCTTACATTAAGCATAACAGCTCTCTTTGCTCCCTTTTCCTTAACTAATTCCGCAGCTTTTTCAACAGCCTCCTTGTCACCTGCAATAACAATCTGACCGGGAGCGTTGTAATTTGCAATCATACATCTGCCAATTCCGGATACCTCGTCGCAAGCCTCCTGAATTTTCTCTGCCTCAAGGCTTAACACGGCACACATAGCACCTTCACCCTTTGGCACAGCCTCAGTCATAAACTTACCTCTTTTTCTTACAAGTTTAACAGCTTCCTCAAAGCTCATTGTACCGCTTACAGCGTGAGCAGAGTATTCGCCTAAACTAAGACCTGCAACATAATCTGCCTTTAACCCCTTTTCACTCATAAGCTTATATACTGCATAGCTCATAGTTAAAAGTGCAGGCTGAGTATACTCAGTTTCATTAAGTCTTTCGTCCTCGCCAAAGCACATATCGGTTACCTTAAAATCAAGAACAGAATCAGCCTTGTCAAAGACTGCCTTTACACATTCAAAATTGTCATAAAGCTCCTTGCCCATACCTGCATACTGTGAACCCTGACCGCTAAAAATAAACGCTGTTTTCATAATATTCTCCTTACTTTACAAGTCCCTCAAACTGACCCATAATTTCTTCAATAATTTCCTTACATGTCTGTTCCTTATTTACCATACCTGCAATCTGACCGCTCATTACAGAACCATTGTCAACATCACCAAGCTTAACAGACTTCTGTAAAGCACCTGTACCAAGCTGGTCAAATCTTGCCAAATCAGGCTCATCCTTGCCCATTTCTTCCTTTTCAGCCTTTAAGAAGGCATTTGTAAGCTTATTCTTAATTACTCTTACAGGGTGACCTGTAATATTACCTGTAATAACTGTAGCAATATCGTTAGCCTTTAAAATTTTAGCCTTGTAGTTTTCGTGAACTGTACACTCTTTTGCAACAAGGAAACGTGTACCAATCTGTACACCCTCTGCACCAAGCATAAAGCCTGCCGCCATACCTCTGCCGTCTGCAATACCGCCTGCCGCAAGAACAGGAATACTTACAGCATCGACAACCTGGGGAACCAAAGCCATAGTAGTAAGCTTTCCAATATGTCCGCCCGACTCCATACCTTCTGCAATTACAGCACTTGCACCAATCTTTTCCATTTTCTTTGCCTGAGCTACGGAAGGCACAACAGGAATTAAGCAAATTCCGTGCTCCTTAAACTTATCCATAAACTTAGAAGGATTACCTGCACCTGTTGTAACAACCTTAATACCTTCTTCACATACAAGTTCAACAATATCATCAACAAATGGTGATAAAAGCATAATATTAACGCCAAAAGGCTTATCGGTAAGCTCCTTACATTGTCTTATTTCTTCTCTTACAATATCCGCAGGGGCATTGCCTGCCGCAATAATACCCAAACCGCCTGCATTGGAAACAGCAGAAGCAAGGCTTGCATCGGCAATCCAAGCCATAGCACCCTGAAAAATAGGATACTTGATACCCAACATTTCACAAATTCTTGTTTTCATTAAATTCACCTTTTTTATAACCTTTCTACTTTTATCTTTATTTCAATCAATAAATTACCATTCAATCAACATACTGCCCCAGGTTAAACCGGCACCAAATCCTGAAATAATTATCTTATCGCCCTTTTCAAGCATACCCTTGTTTGCCATTTCCCCAAGAGCAATGGCAATGCTTGCAGCCGATGTATTGCCGTATTCCTCAATGTTTAAATAAAACTTTTCTATAGGGAGTTTAAGCTTTCTGGCAACAACATCAATTATTCTTGAATTGGCCTGATGTGGAACTATGTATTTAACATCGTTAATATCCACACCGCTTTTTTCAACAATAGCATTAATGCTTTGAGGCACAACCTTTGTAGCAAAATTAAATATTGCCCTGCCGTCCATTGACAAATATGGATTATCATCTCTTTCAGGTGTATAAACCATATTATTCGGAAGTCTTTCACCACCGGTCAGCTTAAGTCCGTCCTCACCCATGGCGTGTAAATCTTCAGCTAAAATGCCGCCCTTATCTGTTGCCTCAAGTATTGCACCGCCTGCACCGTCGCCAAAAAGCACACAGGTTGCTCTGTCTTTCCAGTCAACAACCTTTGACAGTGTTTCTGCACCAATTACAAGAGCCTTCTTATAGCTGCCTGATTTAATAAATTTATCCGCAATGCTTAAAGCATAAACAAAACCGCTGCATGCAGCACTGATGTCAAAAGCAAAAGCATTCACTGCACCAACAGCACCCTGCACAAGACAAGCAGTGCTTGGAGTTATATAATCAGGTGTAATTGTTCCTACAACAATAAGATCAATATCCGAAACATTAATCCCTGATTTATTTATAAGTTTTTTAGCTACTTCAATACAAAGCTGTGATGTATTCTCACCTGTTGATAAATGTCTGCGTTTAATTCCCGTACGGGGATATATCCATTCATCACTGGTATCTACTACCTGACTTAAATCATCATTGGTAACCACCATATCGGGTGCGTAACAATCCACAGCCAAAATACCTGTATTTAACATAATTTTCTCCTTTTATAAACTATAAGTTTTGCCTTTTTTAAGGAACCGGTTCAGACTTGATAAGGCCTCAATAAACATATCAGCCTCATAATCAGACAAGTCTACAATAAGTGATTTGACAAGCTCAAAATGAAATTTCTGATGAGCCTTAAAAAGTTCTTTCCCTTTTTCTGTAAGGCTAAGCATAAATACACGCTTGTCCAATTCATTTCTTACTTTATTGACATAGCCTTTTTTAACCAAATGATTAATAGCCACTGTCAAAGTTCCCATAGTTATATCAAGTTTTTCAGCCACAGCAGACATAGTTTTAGGCACATAAATACCTATTGCATCCACTGTATGAACCTCGTTTACGGAAACGTCATCAAAGCCGCTTAACTTAATGGCTTTGTGCTCACTCCTTGACATATCATTAAAGGCACCACTTATAAGCCTGTTTAAAGTAACCATAGTACTTTCCATAAGCCAATGCCTCCCAATATATTTTGATAATCAAAGTATATACTATTTAAGCCAAAAAGTCAATAGAAAGCCGGCCTATAAGTCTTACAGGCATAATAACAATAAGGCTAAATATCACTGTTTATCAGCTCTAAGCACTTTTTATAAAATTCAGGAATTTTTTTCTTTATACTACAGGGCTTAAAATTTAAGTCCACAAAGCAATGGTCACTTGAGCCTGTCATTCTAAGCTCTCCCGTATTCAGATCAGTTACTTCATAGCCAAAACTGAGCTTAACCGCTGTCATACTTTTTATATATGTTTTGACCTTAACACTATCTCCATAGGAGGCACCGGTTTTATATACCCCACTTATTCCAAGAACAGGTATCATTATACCCGACTTTTCCATTTCATTGTAGCTGTAACCCAGCTCCTCCATATAAAAAATCCTTGCTTCTTCAAACCACCTTATGTAATTGGAATGGTGAACAATACCCATTTTATCTGTTTCATAGTACTGCACCTTTCTTATATAGTCCCTCATTATTTCATCTCCGTTACAAATTTTAATTTTATATTAATTATAACATACTTCCCTCTTACAATCAATTCAATCCACTTGACAATATTTCAAACAAAGTTTACAATAAAGTATGGATTTTGTTTATATATCTAAGGAGAATTTATATGCAGAAAAAAAGAAAGAAAAAAAGCTCGTCAGCTATGCCTGTTGCGTTTTGTTGTCTTGTTGTAATGGCAGCTATGATTACTCTTTTT
>DBGCRA010000147.1:0-5753 GCA_048359195.1 Candidatus Gallispira sp. | reverse complement strand
GCTTCACCAGCGAGGGCAAAGCCAATATCCTTAACCTGAACAGTTATATCATCACCTTCAGACACATTATCAAACTCTGCTGTGATTATGCCTATTGGAGCTTCCCCTTCAGCGGCAAGAACAACATTTCCATTCTCATCAAGTTTTACAGCCTTAAAGGCTGCATTTTCAATAGCCTCTGCTGCCGTTAAAGCAATTGTAGGGCTGTCATTAATTCCTGTACCTATATAACTCATACTTTATTCCTCCTCCTCATCAATTAATTCAGGGTGCATCTGATATACCTTATCTATAGCCTGATACATATTAAGATTTGGATCAGACTTCATAACCTCCTGAGCATGCTTCTGCACCTTGCTCGTAGCCCCTGAGCTTTCTCCACCATTGCCTTTCTTGCCAATTTCTGTAAACATCTGTGACTTTTCAACAGCTGCAACAGCAGCATCTAAATCAGCAATTATAGAATTGTAGACTGAATCACCTGCAGCTTTATAGCTTTTGAGTGTTTCAACAAATTCTTCAGGTTTCTTTCCTAAGACTTCATATTTCTTAGCAACATCGAGCAGTTCCTTATTTTCAAAGTATTCAAGTCTTTTCTTTAATTTAGTAATTTCAGGGTCTATCGACTTTGCCTGAGGTTCAAGCTTGTGTCCTTCGGTCTTACTTCCTCCACTTCCCTCTCCATCATCCTTTTTAGCTGTAGGTGTTGGAGTAGGTTCCTTAACCTCATATTTTTCTCTCAATGACTTAAAGATTTCTGCGTCTTCGCTAGTCATCTTAGCAACATCAAATTTCATTTCTTCATTACCTCCATTAATATTCTGAGTTTCAGCTAAAGGTGTCTTAGCTATTGTATAACCCTCCTTAAACAAGCTCATAATTCCATCTCCAAAAGATTTGAACAAACGTTCAATACAATGGTTGTTGTTTTCAGATTCAGCATTTCCTTGATCTGAATTCCTTTTGGTAATCATAATGTGAGCTTTTGGATTTGCACCTCTATCTACAAAATCAACCTTAGTTACAGTTAAATCCCTTAATTTTTTTGCCATTAACTCACTTCCTCCCTTATAGCTTCTCCCTCGATGCTGAACATTGTAAATTTGCCTTCCTTGACACCTTCCCAAGTAGCATCATCTGTAACTTCAAATCCTATCCACCAGCCTACAGGAAGAGTTCCTTCAGGAATGCCCATAGCAGCCATTTTTTCTTTTGTGAAAAAAATACTTTCAACAAGTACACCACAGTCGCCTCTCTCGTGCATTTCGCCTGCTTCACGGAACAATCTTACAAACTTATATGCAGCAGATTCAAGGACATCAGGTTCAATAACATCACCCTGACTATCTTCTATAATTTTACCATCTTCCGTCAATGAACCTGAAGCCCATCCAAAAGCAAGTCTTTTGTCATCATCAAACTTCTTAATTTCAAAATTACTCTTGATGATATATTCTGTATTGCTCAAAATCTCACCTCCACATTTTACAAAAACAAAAGCAGCCTTTAACGGCTGCCTTCATTACCACTAAATGTTAATTTAATAATTTTTGATCACCCAGACAAATAATATAAACTGGCACAATCTCCTGTATGATGCCCTCTATATATCGCCACTATTTATATTATTAGCCTGTGCTCAAATCTAGCCCATTGGAATCACCTCATTTACAATATATTTTGTCTTGCAAAGCAATTAATTTATAGACCTCGGTCCGAAAAACACCGAAGTCGAAAGACCCCAAGCCCGAAGGTCATTGGAGTACGTTCCTGTCAACATCTAGTAATCTCAAATAATTTATTAAATTTCATCTCTTACACCTCCAAATAAAAAAGACAGCTATTAAAGCTGCCTTTTCATGTATACGTCCGCAAACGCATACCCTAATTATTTTTAATTTTACAATAAACGTACAAAAAACACACGCGTGCGTTATTCGTGTGTTTTAATTATTTATCATATGACATTAATACAAACTTATTATAATGCCATTTTTAAAGAGCTCTCCTCTTTTTGCGTTCTTGCTTCTGATTCAAGACGTTTGATTTCGTCATCAAGTTCTTCTTTTGACATATTTAAATATTTTTCATAATTAACAGGCCTGTCATCTTCAAAATAATTTTTCATACTATTTTACCTCCCAAAAATCAATATTGTAGGTTTGTTTAATTCTCTCTAACGCCTTCAATTGTGCAGCTGGTTCGTCATGCCCTTCTTTTACATATTTAGCAATATATGCTTCATAAATTCCTGATGTTATTTCTTGATCCGACTTATAAGCATAAACTGAGCCATTATGACATATAATAAGCCCCAGTTTATATTTATGCTTAAAAGCAGAATTAAAATCAGCAATACTTGGGGGCATACTATTAGGATGCGTATGTAAAGTAATAAGATTTTCTTTTCCTCTTATTGCCTTGTTAATAGCATCTGTATACCGTATCATTCTCTCTGTTTTTTCATTTATTGCATTAATCACAACTTCACCTGTATCGCAATTAATCCAATACATATCCTCAAGCATTGTTCCGCTTCTGTGCTTAAGCATTTCCTTTGCTTTTGCATATAATATACGATTTACATTTTTATTATCTGTAATTTTATCAAATTTATTACGATAATCTCCACTATTAATATATGTATTATTTATAAGTGTGTCCTTGTTTCTTCCGTACCTTTGGTATTCTAATGACATATTTTTATCCTCTAGATTTATTATAACATTATTTTCATCACTGTTCAAGTAATTATTATCATTATTTCCGTATAAGTGCTGATAACTGCTATTATCTTCATACAGTACTTCATTAACAGTAAGCGGAGCTTCCAATTCCTCGTAATAAACACCACATCCGCAATTAGGGTGTGCAGGCGGAGCCTCGTGCTGACCTGCAAAATATTCCTCACCTTTAATTGGAAAACTATGCCCCATTTCAACGCTTAATCCATCTAAGCTCTTACATTCCTCACAGGAATTTTCGTCGAATGTGCAACTCCAAACAAACTTACCATATCCAATGACACCTTTATTATAAGCGTCTTTGATAGAAGCTAAATAAGCTTGATTATTTGCACTAACAAGCTCAGTTTGTGCTATACTTTGCGCTCTGTATCTGTGCTGTCTTTCAGCATACTTAGCCGCTGACTCCCTTGCTCGCTTTTCGGCCGTCCTTACTCCCATATTAGGATTGTTTTTTAAAAGCTCAGTCTTGACGTGTTCATAGTACTTTGCATTTGAATACGCCTGCTTTTCCGTTAAACCTATACAAGGTCTTATTAGCCTTGCAGCTTCATCAGTACTCATTTTATTGTCATAAGCATAATTAATAAGAGTTTTTAATGCGTTTCGCTGCTCATCTGTCATAGAAGTTACAAGGCCTGCACAATGACTGTTTACCCACTTTCTGAATTCCAAATCATGTAAATCATATTTGTAATTCTTTACTGCCGAGTTTAAAGCGTCTGCCTTGCATCTATTCACATCATTAAATATAGGTTTTAACTTTTCGTTAATGAGCTTAGAATAATCCTGTCTAAAATTTTCAATATCGGTGGTTGATAAGCCACCGTTCAATACAGCCAATCTTATTTCTTTATATGTAATTGCATTTTTTTCGATGTCCCAGAAATTTCTTAGTACCTCAATCAGCTTTATTTTATCACTGTTGAAAGCTTCATACATCATATTATCAAGCTTCCGCTTAACTGTATTTGATTTTTCGATTTTATTTCCAAAAACGAGTGAACTAAATTTATTTGATTTTACTTTCTTGAAGAGAAACATATTAATCACTTCTTCCTAGCTGCTTTCTTGCCACTTTTGCTACTTCCTCATCAGCACTGTCATTAACATCAACAAAATTTACATCTGAGTGTGCGTGTGGAGGTTTTGGAACAGCAAAGCCATTGTCTTTGTTGGGAAGATTAGCCGCACTTCTTAAATACTCATCTAAAGACTCATCAGGAGTTAAAGCTCCACAGCCCGTCATATCCTTTATAAATGTTCCTAACGCTGTTAAATCAACATTTTCAACATCTCCATGCACCATAGTAGGATAATCTGTAATTCTCTTAAATGACTCTCCGTTAATTTCTATTAAATCCGGTATTGCCTTTGAATTAAATACCTCACATATAACATCCAGATACGCACCAATAGCCATAGAAAACAACTCGGTCTTGTCCGAATGTAGAGCGAAACTACCTGTCTGTTGATGCCCAACAAGTAAAAAATCAGCCAATACCGTCATTGCTATTCTTGTATCATACCTGTCTATAATCTGATTAGTGTCGAACTGTCTTGTACCACCTGTGCTTAACAATTGCAATTCCCATCCATTAGGAAGTGCAACGCCTTCTAAAGCATCTCTTCTTATGTTTTGCACAATAGCTTCCATATTTGCCTTGTATTGCGCCATTTCAGGGTTGTTTTCATCCCATATATCACAATTTTCAGGAGCTTTAAGTACTGGTAAACCTGCAAGATCACGCTCAATACCTATACCTTCTATTTCCTGTATTCTTTTCTTGAAATACCAAGACCTATAAGCATTTCTTAACACTGACTTTCCCTCTGGATTATCTTTTCTGCTCTTTGTTCTAAATAACAAAATCTTCTCCGCAGGTATTCTAATGATATTATAATCAGGTGCAGGCATCTGAATAAATGCTGTTAGATTATCCTCATTGTCATATTCCCATTCATATAATGACTCCTGGGCTCTGATAGGAAGCTTTTTCCAACCTATCAGTCCATCACTATATTTACTGTTCAAAGCTCTATTTTTCTTTTTTCCTAATCTTCTTTTGTACACGATTTCATGCACTGACCAACCAAATGTAATAAATGATAATATTTCTGATATGGTATCAGTCCAAGTATCTGACATATCATGCATACAGCTCTCAACAAATTCTGCTGCTTTTTTGTCTGTATCTGTATTACCACCAGGTTGTATACTCCAGGTTGCTTGCCTTATAAGCATTTCTATCGCAAATATTACTGCACCAACAACATCGTCATTTTCGCTCATTTCTTTGTAGGCTTCAATTCCTTTTTTCCCTTGCAACTCTTTTAAAAATTCTTCGTAGAAAAAACCTGCATAACGTTTCTGCCCAATGCGACCTAGCTCTTTTAAATCTGCCATATGCTGCCTCCTTAGAATTATTATTATAATGATTTGTATAATCTAACTTCTCCAATAACTGCTCTTGGTTAGACCATTTCTTGGAGGTGCTGAATATGTAGCTCCATTTTCAATTTCATTAAAAGCTGAACTACTTGCATCTACCATATCCTTAAATTTCGATTCTGGAAAAGACTCTAACTGATTGAAATACATCTCATTCCATTGTCCTACTACAATATCAACATTTCCTGCTTGCCACTGTGCAGCAAACGGTTCTGCCCTTGCTTCCTTAGTACCGCTTTCTGGTATTACCTTTACTAAATATCCTGCAAGCATCTTAATATAACTTTGCGCTTGTTCTTTGCCAGCTTGACCAGGGTCCTGAGGCAATCTTTCTATTACTCTACCATATTTAGCCTTATCTGCTTTTGTTGTCATCATAACCAAAGTTCTAACCTCTGAAGCAGCTAGCCTTTTGTTCACGACATCAGCTACAACATATCTTCCATTTTTTCGCTTACCTATTAGAACTCCAGCAGTATACGCAGGATCACCTTTTTCATCTTCGGAAGTTGCCGCTAAGTCCCAACCTCTTGACCATATCAATACATCATTAGGTA
>DBGCRA010000146.1:0-21639 GCA_048359195.1 Candidatus Gallispira sp. | reverse complement strand
GAGCCTAAATTAAACCATCACGTGGTAGGAGGTAATAACTAATCCACAGTATCTTATACATTATAGCATAAGTCCTGAATTAGGGCTTTAAACACTATAACTATATAATACGAGGAGGTAATCAATATGAATAAAAATGTAATGACTGGTACTTATAATTATAAAAATGAGAATATTTTATTTAATTTTTCTACAAATCTTAGAGCCTATGAAAAGGTTAAATTTGTTAATTCTGTTACTGACACACTTGTTGCAGATAATTATAATTCCGTATTAAGAGATTTAATATTTGATTTTCAGATTATAAATATATTTACTGATGTGGACACTTCTGAACTTAGTGAATCTCCAGATACTATTAATAGTATTGAAGATTTCCTTGAAGAAACTAATATTGTTAAGATAGTTAGAGCAAATGCTGATAAGGGATTAATGGAAGAGTTGGAGCAAGCGGTTGATAAAAATATTGAATATCGTACAGGTATTCATAGAGATATACTATCTGATACTTTGGTTAAATTTATTAGTTTATTGGAAGAGAAAATATCTACTATTGATACCGAAAATATGATGGCTATGGCTGAAAAGATTAGTAGTATATCTGGGAAATTAACAGCTGAAAATGTAGTAAACGCTTATGCACAATCAGATATATTTAAAGAAAGTCATAAAAAAGAGGTTGAAAAAAGAAAAAATCAAACAGAATTTATTAAAGAAATTATAGATAATACAGAGAGCATTTATAATGATTTTGGTAATAATATTTAATTGAGTTTTAAGAAATTTATAGTGGCAATACAGATTGAATTCTGTGTTGCCATTTTTTTTATTTTTGAAAAGAGGTGATATATATGGCGGAAGAATTTAAAATTTCTTTGGGGTTGGAATTCAAAGCTGGTGAACTTGAAAATATAAGAAATCAAATTAATAATATACAAACTAACCCCATTGAATTGAGAATAAATACACAAAATGTTCAACAACAAATTAACAATATTAGAAGGCAACTTCAAAATTTAGGTAATATTAGAATTAATTTGACTGGTAATAATGGTGGTAACGGAGTTCAAAGAACAGTTAATGAAATTACAAGAGCATATAATGATTTAATGAATTTATCACGCAGAATTAATTCTATAAGAATTCAAATGAATGGTCTTGATTCTAATAAAAATTCTGGACAAATTTCTGAATTAAGTAATCAGTTAAATAGACTTATGGCAGATTATAATAATTTGTATCAGATGTTTAATAGAAATTTTTCAACTAATCAGATTGACAATTTGAATCGTGCTTTTGATACAGCAAATGGTAAAATATCTTCTTTAAACGCAAAAATGAGTGATAATTCTGCTGTTAAACAGACTGAATCAGCATATAAAGAATTACTTAATGTTGCTAAACAGATGGGTAATTTAGAGTTAAAAATCGGTGGTTTAGAACTGATAGGTAATGATGAATCTGAAATTACAAGATTAAAAAACCAATTAGAAGAATTAAGAGCAGAATACATTTCTTTATTTAATACCTTAAAGGGAAAGTTATCTGAATCTCAATTATCAGTTTTGAGTGATTCTGTTTATAAAGTACAAGATAAATTGAATTTATTGGCTGGAAATATAACAGGTAAGATAAATACAGGAGCATTTCAAAAGGAAATTGCAACACTTGAATCTAAGTTTAGTAAATTAAGTGCATCAGGCAAGGCTGCTGTTGGTAATTTAGATTCAGTTAAAAATGCTTTTAGCAAGATGACAATAGCTTCATCTACTGGAGATATTGATGGGCTAATTGCAGCTTATAAAGAATATAAATTAGTATTACAAGAAATAAATAATCAAATTGATATAAATACAAAAAAAGAAAAAGAACAGGCTAATGCAAATAAGTTAGCTAACGACAAAACTGCTTTAAGTCAGCAAATGGATATGTGGTTGAAAAATAATTCTGCTGCTGCTAAACAGTTTGGTGGTCGTATCAAAGAATTGCAGTCTGAGTTGAAGGGTTGTGATGCAACTAGGCTGTCTGGAATTAAATCTGAATTTCAGAATTTAACAAGAGAAGCAACTATGGCTGGTAAGGCTACTCAAACATTTGGAGATAAATTTAAAGCTCAATTTGATAAATTGAGCGTATATCTTTCTACAATAACACTTATGACCTATGCCATAACAGCATTAAAAGATGCTTATAATAATATTGTAGAAATTGATTCATCTATGGTTGAGTTGAAAAAAGTTACTGATGAAACCAATGCTTCATATCAAAACTTTTTAAATAGCTCTGGTAATACAGCTAAAGATATAGGTACAAATATATCTGATTATATTTCCTCAACTGCTGATTTTGCAAGATTAGGTTATACATTTAAAGAATCACAAGAATTGGCTAAAACAGCCAATATTTATAGTGTTGTTGGTGATGATATTGATAATGTAAACACAGCAACGCAAAGTATCATTTCAACAATGAAGGCATTTAAAGTTGAAACAAACGATAGTATGTCTATTGTTGATAAATTTAATGAAATCGGTAATAGATTTGCAATTTCTTCAGGTGGAATTGGCGAAGCTATGACACGTTCTGCTTCATCAATGGCTGCTGTTAATAATACACTTGACGAAACTATAGCACTTATTACTGCTGCCAATACAGTTGTACAAGACCCTGATAGCGTAGGTACTGCTTTTAAGACAATATCTATGAGAATTAGAGGTGCAAAGACTGAGCTTGAAGATGCTGGTTTAGAAACTGATGGTATGGCTGAATCTACAGCAAAACTAAGAGAAGAAATAAAAGCATTGTCTGGCGTAGATATTATGATTGACAATGATACATTTAAGTCTACATATCAGATTTTTGATGAATTATCTGCAAAATGGCAACAGCTTACAGATATTCAACAGGCTAGTATTACTGAACTTATTGCTGGTAAAAGACAAGGTAATATAGTATCGTCTTTAATGACTAATTTTGATATTGCAAGACAAGCTGTAGGTGTTTCTGCTGGTTCAGAAGGTTCTGCTACAAGAGAACACGAAAAATGGATGGACTCTCTTGAAGCAAAAACAAAGCAATTAGAAGCTGCTTGGCAATCATTGTCTAAAACTTTTTTATCTTCTGACTTTCTTAAAGTAACAATAACTGGTCTTACAGGATTTGTATCTGCTTTAGAATCTGTTGTGGATACTTTAGGTACTCTCGGTACTATTACTGCTACTATATCAATATTTAATATTCTCAAAGATAAGAGTTTAGTTAATAATACAGTTGCTTTGGCTAAAGCATTATTTAGTTCAAAAACCGAATTCGATGGTCTTATGGCAGCTTCAGATAATTTTACAAATAGTTTTAAATCCTTTATAAAATCACCTGCTGGTATAGTTACATCTATTGGATTAATTACAACCGCTATAAGTACAGCAATTTCAGCCTATCAAAATTGGAAACAAGAACAAGAGCAAGCCAGATTAGAAACTTTAGAAACAAATAATTCAATTCTTGATAGCATAGATACATTTGAACAGGTTTATGTGAAATTTTCTGGTAAAGACAGTTTAACATCTTCTGAGGAAGAAGAGCTATCGTCTGCTATAGAAGGAACAGTTTCTGCTTTAGGTGATAAAGCTGGTGCGTTAGCAAATGCAACACAGGCACAAAATGGTTATCTGGATTCACTTCAAGAAACTGCCACAGAAGAAATCGCTGCTGCTGAAAGAATCGCAAAAGAGAATTTTCAAGCTGCAAAAGACCAACTTAAATCAGAATCTTGGGATGGCTTTTGGGGAAGCCAAGCCACTATTGATTTATCTGGTAGAACTGGTGTGGATGAATTTGTTAAGGCAAAAGAAGTTGTCGAAGAATTAATGGGTGATTATATTGATATGGGTGCTTATGGCGAAGAGTTAGAACCTCTTGGCTGGGATACTGACCATACCAATATGGAAAATTTGGTCGATTATTATTATAAATTGACTGATTTAAAAAATACATTAATTGACAAAGGCTTAACTGAAAATGACATATACGCTGATGCTAAATCAAAAGTAGATGGTTTATCTGAAAGTGTAAATGAATATTTGACTCAACAATACAATGCTTTAAAATATGAATATCAGGCTCAAAATGGTATTCCTAAAACTGTTGAAGAATATGAAAATATGAGAGAATCTATTTTAGGAAATATAGAAGCATCTGATAGATACAAACAAGCTATTAAAGGTATAATGGATAGTGAGTGGGGAGAAGTATTTGACCTTAAAGGAATTAATACAAGAATTACAGATGCTGGTAAACAGGCTGTCGAGAACTATAAACAAGTTTTATCTGAAGCTGTTAAAGCAAAAGTTGATTTTGATAAAACTGTTTATGGTAATATTGATACAAATAATCGACAGGCTATAACATGGGATGATAGTAATATACAGAAATATGGAGATGCTCTTAAATCATGGGGTGTTGAAGTAGACAATATTAAGGATTCAATATCTACTGTTTTTGGTGGTTCAGATGAATTTGATGGTATTGAAATTGCTTTTTCTCCTATGTTGCAAACAGAAAATGGAGCAGAATTATTAGACAAGGATACAGTTTATAAATATATCAACTCTCTTATCGACAAAGCTGGAGAAGGTTGGACAAATGAGGATTTATTTAAGTTAGATACTGAAGGTATTGATATTAATGGAAAACATATTCAAGGATTATTAGCTGATATTGGGGAAACTGCTATCCAAACAGGTGAAGCTATGCACTTTGTTGGTAATCAAGGTGCTGTAGCATTAGCATTTGATGAAGTTTCAAAAGCAGCTGAAGAGGCTGGTATATCTGTAGGTGAATTAATAGGACAATATAATATTTTAAGTAGTTCTGACTTTTCTCTTAATATAAAAGCAGAAACAGAGGGAATGGACAAATTTTATGCAGCAATTAAAGAATCTGTTGCATCTACTGGATTGGCAGGAGAATCAATTGATGCTTTAAAAAGTCGTTATCAAAGCCTTGCAAATTATAATGAAAGTGATTTATTCGAAAAAACCACAAATGGCATACATCTTAATGTAGAAGCATTAAGAGAGCTTGAATCTGCTTACGAAAAACAAAAGGGTGACGAAGTATATGGTCATCTTGAAGATTTAGTTAATCAGTATAATATGTTGACAGAAGCCATCGACAGGTCTGATGATGCTACTGAAACAGCTAAATTGTATTCTCAAAGAGATAATATATTAAATCAGATTAATGATACAGCTACTTTAGCAGCACAGTATGAAAGTTTAACTTCCGCATTTTACAAATGGGAACAAGCTCAATCTGCTGGTGAAGAAGGCGATATGTATGATAGTCTTTCTGGTGGTTTAGAAAATATTAAAAAACTTTATGATGATGGTCTTGTAGGTACTAATGAATTTAGAGCTGCTGTTCAATTAATGAGCAATCAAGATTTATCTACTGCAAATATTGAAGAATTAGTTAATGCTTATAATAATGGCTATTCTAAAATAACAAGATATTTTACTGAAGGTTCTGAAGGTTGTAACAGTTTCTTATCAGACGTTTCCAAATTAAATTCAGAATGGGCACATATGAATGAAGATGGTTCATGGGAAATTAATTTTGGTATTGGAAATGACCAAGAAATAGCTGATAAATTAGGTATAAGCGTAGATGCAGTACAAGCAATAATGCGTAAATTAAGTGACTACGGTTTTGATATTAATTTAGATTCCCCTCTTTCATCTCTTGATAAATTAAAAACAGAAGCAGAAGAAGCAAATAATAAATTAAAAGAATTAGGAAAAACAGACTATACCTTTAACTTCAATACAGATAATGCTGATGATTTGAATGAACAGATTTCAAAAGCTCAATCACTTGTAGATACTTTTAAATATAATGATGGTGTGATTAATTTAAAGCTTGAAGGTGCAACAGAAGCACAAACTATTCTTGCTTCTCTTATATATCAAAAACAATCATTAGAAAAAACTACAATAATGAATGTAGATACGTCAAATGTAGATGAGTCAAGTTCTGGAATTGAACAAGCAGTTGCCAAATTGCAAGAGTTTAAAACTGCTTATAATGACCTTAATTTAAAAACAGCTATAGGTCTTGATACAACAGAAGCTCAAAGTAAAGTTAATAATCTTTTAGCAGAGATGTCAAAAAATACCGAAATTACTGGTTCTCTTAAAATTGATACTACTTCAGTTGATACAGCTATAACCTCAATTAATGCACTTACACCAGAAGTTCTTGTTGAGGTTGGAATCGACTCCTCTCTTATTGCTGGTTATAACCCAGAAGATAAAGAGGGAACAGTAAAGTATGATGTTGATAGTAGTGCGGTAGATAATTATCATCCAGAAAATAAAGATGCGTGGGTGACGTATAATCTTAATAGTAGTGAGGTAGATAATTATTATCCACAAGATAGAGTGGCTCACGTTAAATATGTAGTTGATGGCGAAGGCGTTGGTGGTGTTGATGGTACAGCTCATGTAACAGGCACTGCTTTTGCAAAAGGTAGTTGGGGTACTAAAGATTCTGGTGTAGCTTTGGGTGGCGAACTTGGTACAGAATTATTAGTTCGTAATGGTAAATACATAACCATAGGCGAAGATTCAGCAGAATTTTTTAGGTACAAAAAGGGAGATATTATTTTTAATGCTGCTCAAACAAAAGAAATTTTTGAAAAAGGCAAAATCACTCATGGTTCTCGTAGAGGAAGAGCATTAGCTGAAGGTACTGCATTTTCTACTGGTTCTGGTAAATTTTATGGTGGTGCATCTACTACTAATAAAAATAAGAACAATAAGAATACCAAAACCACTACAACCACCACAACTAGCACAACTACTACAACTACCAAAGATAATAAATCATCAGATAAAGAAACTAAAACTAATGAAAATTACTATAATTATTTTGAAGCGATGTTAGAAAATCGCAAAAAAGCCATTGAAAAGTATGAAAAGGAACTTGAAAACCTTAATACAAAAATGGAAGAGGCTCTTGAAAATAATGATATAGAATTATTTGAAAGTTTACAAGAAAGCTATGGTAATAAGAGTACAGAGTATAGAAATTATCTTGCTAAAAGTGCAGACGAAATGAGAAGTCTTGCCGAAGAGCAAATATATCCTATTGTTTATAAATTTGCACCAGAGTTAGAAGGTCAAACTATTGATAACTGGGATGAAAAAACTATACTTGATATTCAAAAAAGAATAGATGATGAACTTATTAAACTTGAAAATAGTCAGTCAGATAGTAAAAATAAGTCTGATGATAAAAAGACTAAAGAATTAGAGTATAAACGTAAAGAATATGAGGCTTTAAAAGATACTCTTTCAGATTTATCAGATGTAGTTGGAAATAAAAATGGTGAAGGTGAATGGGCTGAAAAATGGGCTGAAAATCTTAAAGAGTGGAAAGATAATTGTCTTAAAGAATTTGATGAGATTCAAGAAGGATATGAGAGAACTCTTGAAAACATAAATAATAAGGCTGATACTATTGATAATCATATTTCTTTAATTGAAGCACAGGGGTATGAAGCCAATGATATTCTGACAAGACAGCTTATTGAAAATAAAGAACAGGAGAAAGCTATTCTTGAAGAAGAAAAAGCTCAACTTCAAACTAAACTCGAAGAATTGGTTGCTATTGGTGCAATTATTGAGGGTTCTGATGAATATTATGAAAGATTAAAAGCTATTAATGATATTGATTTGGAAATAACTGAGGGAAAAATTGATATAGCAAAATATACTAAAGAACTTGATGGATATGACAGACACGTTTCAATTTTTGAGAAAGCACTCGAAAGATTAAATGATACCTTCCAGAAAATATCTTCTATGGCTTCCAGTGCTTATAAATCATTTACTTCTAAAAGTGATTATATGACAAAAGAAGCCGAGCAGATGAGAAGTATAATTAAAGCTAATAATGATGAGCTTGCGTTGTTACAGGAAAGATTGGATAGTCTTAACTTACCTGATGATTTAATGCAAGCAATAATCAATGGCACTATTGATGCAAAAGCTATATCAGATGAAACATTATCTAAAGCTGTTCAAGATGCTATTAAGTATTATGATAGATTTTTGGAATTACAAAATGATAGTATTGAAAATGCAGAAAATCTATCATCAATTTATGTCGATATGTTTGAAAACATATCAAGTAAATACGAAAGTATGCTTAACCAACTTGAACTTAATGCTGACCTTATAGATAAATCTATTTCTATGTCTGAAGCACAAGGATATTTAACTAGCACTTCTTTTTATAATGAATTAATTACTCTTGAAAATTCTAAGTTGTCACAGCTTGAAAATAAGAAATCTGGACTTATCAGAGCAATGAATGAAGCTGTTAATTCTGGAGAAATTGAGAAATATTCAAGTGCTTGGAATGATATGCAGTCTGAAATTAATGATGTTACTTCAGCTATTTATGACAGTAATCTTGCTCTGCTTGAATATGAGAATACTATAAGACAGCTTGAATGGGATAAATTTGATTATTTGTTAGATACTATTTCTCAAATTGTAGATGAATCAGATTTTCTTATTGACCTTATGAGCAATTCAGATTTATTCGATAAAGATACTGGCAAGCTTACAGATGAAGGTATGGCTACTCTCGGTTTACATGGCTTGAATTATAATACTTATATGGAACAGGCTAAAAAGTGTGCAGAGGAAATTAAAGAAATTGATGAAGAAATTGCTAATGACCCTTACAATACTGATTTGCTTGAACGTAGGCAAGATTTACTTGAATCACAAAGAGATAATATACTTGCTGCCGAAGATGAAAAACAAGCAATTAAAGACTTGGTTTCAGAGGGTATAGAACATGAACTTGACGCATTAGATGAATTAATTCAAAAATATAAAGATGCTCTTGATTCGCAAGAAGATTTATATGAGTATCAGAAAAATATTAAGAAACAAACATCTAATATTGCAAGTTTACAAAAACAGCTTGAAGCTTATGCAAACGACACATCAGAAGAAACAAAAGCTAAAGTTCAGCAATTAAAAGTTGATTTATCTGATGCCGAAGAAGAATTGGCTGAAACCCAGCATAAACAATATATATCTGATGCCAAAAAGTTATTGGATAATCTTTATGATAAATATGCAAAAAATTTGAATTCTCAGCTTGATAATATTGATGGACTTATTGAAAATGTTGTTGCAGATGTTAATTCTAATGCAAGTAATATTATGAGTACCATTCAATCTGTATCAGGTGAGGTTGGTTATACTCTTTCTGGAGAGATGATTGATATTTGGTCACCAATATCTGATGGAACTGGTGCTATTCAAGATGTACTTACTACTTATAGTAATAATATGGCAGATAGAATGACTACTTTACAATCAACAGTAAACAATATTGTTACTGGTATAAACGATATGGTTGAAGCCAGCAATAATCTTGCTAACAGTTACATATCCGCTGCTTCATCTGATAGTATTGAAAATCAGACTGGTTCAAGTAGTAGTAGTGATACTACTGCCACTATTCCAATCACAACAGGTAACGCTAATAATATCAATAATTCTTCAAAGAAACAGACAGCAAAGGAGCAATTTGCAGCCAGATATGGCAGCAAAACTGTTTATAGCAGTGCTTTTGACGGTGCTTTTACAACAATTCCTGAAGGTATAGCTGCTGCAAATAAAGTATTAAATGCAAATAATCCTGTTGCATATTTTATGTACAAGAGAGGCAACAAGTATACTGTTCGTTCAGTAATGTACGGTGATGGTGCTCATTCTAACGATACAGGAGTTGTTCTTGGAGCTTACGCTGCTGGTACTAAGTATAATAAGAAGAAAGGCAATTATCTTGTTGATGATGGTTTAGGACAGGAGCTTATTGAACATAAGTCTAATGGTCGTGTAATAAGCCTTGAAGTTGGTGATAGAGTATTTAATGCTGACGAAACAAATAATTTAGCAGAAAATCTTGAAAACCTATCTAATAAACAAATTATTACTCCTGATGGTGATGTGCTTACCCCACTTACCTCAGAAGATTTAGGCGTTAGTAGTATAATGGCAAGTATGTTCGATTTGGATAATTTATCTCCTATTAACTTAGCAGATGAATTATTAGGAATTAATAAAGGTTATCCTGATGTAAATAACAATACAACTAACAATACATCAACAATTAGTATTCAAAACGTTAATTTGCCTAATGTTACAAATGCTGAAGAATTTTACAGTGATATAATGAAAATGGCTCAAAAAGATAAAAAATTTGAGAAAATGATTCAAAGTATGACTGTTGACAGGGCTGTAGGTAAAAGTTCGTTAGCAAAATATAAGTATAAATTTTAGTATTTAGAGGGGTAGAAAACTGCCCCTCTTTTGTATTAAAGGAGTTGAAAAACATGAATAGAAATGAGAAACATAAATTACAAAAAAGATATCAAATAGTTATAGATAAATTAAAAAATGAAATTAAAGAGCTTAAAAATGACAATTTGTTTCTTAAAGAGGAAAACTCTATTTTAAATGACAAAATTACTAAGTTTGATAGTTTATATAATGAATATAAAGATAATATTGAAACAGTTAAAAAACTTAAAGCAGAATATCAAAATATTATTAATGAAGCATACTCTGTGAAAACAAAATATAAAAAAGAATTAAATAAATTAATTAAGTCAATTAAGAATAAAGTTTAAAATAAAATGGCTGTATTTATTACAAACAAAATACAGTCATTTTCTGTTTGGAGGGATATTATGTTAACAAAGAAACAAAAAGAGTATTTATATGATGGCTTTCAAAATGATTACAGAGAAGATTACAAAGGTACTGCATGGACTTGGGCTGTTCGTGGAGAAGGGGTATCTTATTCAAGTGAAATTCTTATCAGAGATGATACAAATTATACAAATGTAAAAGATGTGTTTGAAAACTTGGATTTATATGCACAAAAAGTAATCAAAAAATATGGATGTCAAAGAATTATAGCATATAGCATTGTCTGTTACCTCTTTCGATATTTATTTCAGGAAAATATTATAACTATAAATAACGGATTTTCCAATGAAGCAAAGGTATTAATGTCAGATATACTGGATTGTGCTTATAATGGCAAAAAATTTGATGTAAATAAATATCCTTTTATAAAAAGTAATTATATGAAATATAGGGTTTTTTCGGATTATGAAGATGATTTTCTTATAAATATTGAACTAATAATAGAAAGAATTGGAAATACGCTACATTCAATAAATATGATGATTGTGTAAAACATAGCTACAATAATATGATTTTATGAAATTAATTCTTGACTTAACAAATTACAGAAGCATATAATTTAATTAAATTGATATATGTCTTTTGTGAAGTCAAACAGATAAGGAGGTAATTATTAATGGCTTCACGAACTGGAACTATTAAAACATTAAAAAATGGCAAATATCAGGCAATTTGGACTTTTGAAGATGGTTCACATAAAACTAAGGTTTTTACGACAAAAACTGAAGCTAGGGAATTTCTTACTAAATACAAAGCATTATATGGAGATAGCAATAGTAAAGATAGGGTACTTACTCTTAATGATATTTTTCCTCTATATTTTGAAACAAGAAAACAAAAGGTATTGTTATGTATAATAAAAAACAGCACATTGCTAAGAGAAGAAACCACATACAATAACAGAGTTAAAAACTCAAAAATTGGGAATATGTATCTAAAAGATTTAACGGCAGATTTAATTCAAAATTATATCTATGAAATTGCTATTCATCACAGTCATTCAGAAGCTTGCAAACATACCTTTCCATTAATTTCAAACTTATTAGGTTATGCTTATAAGAAAGAATGGTTAAAAAAACCTTTACACACAATGATTGAAAAGCCATCAAAAACTATAAACCCACCTAAAGAAATTATACCATATACAATAGAACAATATAATAAAATGTATGCTGCTTCTATAGAAATTTGGGATAAAAAACATTTAAGCTACAGCAGTTTAGGATTTTTCTTAATGTGCCAAACAGGTATGAGAACTGGTGAGCTTTTAGCTCTAACTCTTGATAACATTGACCTAAATGATAGAATGTTGTATGTTGAAAAGAGTTTAAATGAAGAAAAAAACTTTGAAACCAAGAGTAAGAAATTTACTGTAGGTACAACAAAAACTAAAAATTCCATCAGGTATATAGGGTTAAATGATGAAGCTCTGGAAATTATTAAACAGATACAAAAAAGAAATAAAGAAAGAGGTATTAAGAGCAAATATCTTTTAAGCTCTGACGATGGCAATTTTTGTACTCCTTCAATGCTTCGTAATGCCGTAGAAACAATGCTTAAATATGCCGAAGTACCTAAAGTCAATGATTTACTTCATTCAGCAAGGCATTATTTCGCCACAAGATTAGCTGAAATTGGTATATCAGAACAGGACAGAAGAATGTCTTTAGGTCATTCCAGCTTTTCAACAACATTAAATTACACACATACAGATACTAAAACTCAGGCTGAAAAAATGAAAAGTTATAACATTAATCAAACTGTTGCTAAAGATACATCAAGAGATTGTTTTGATACTGATGTTTATATGGTTTCCGAATATGAAACAGATAATGCTAATAATAATGTTATTAATTTTTCGGATTTTTTAAATAATCAAAATAATAGAAGAAATAAAAAATGTTTATAATTTAATGAAATGACACTTTTTATTTTTTATATAAAGACTGTAATGCTTGTAAATACTATAAATTAAGGCTAAAATTCATGACACTTTTTTGACACTTTTTCTATAATAAAGTATACTAAACTATACAAAAGTATAACAAATGGTCTATTTTATTATAAAACATTCGTCAAAAGCAAAAAGCCCTGAAAACGGCTCAGTAAAAGGCTTTCAAGACTTTTTGGAACAACCCATATTAAATTGTTCTAATGGAGATGAGGGGAATCGAACCCCTGTCCGAAAACCCGTCGGCCGGAACTTCTACCGTTATAGTCAGTCTTTTAAAATTCCCCTTAACTATCGCCGACAGACAGGCTATAGCCTTAGGTAGCTTCATGGTTCTTTTTATCACTCAAAGCTTTGTGACAAAAGTGCTCCGCAAGTCGACACTGAACTCTCAGGCTGCGGAAAACCCGAGGTCAGTGAGCAGCATTAGGCTGCTACTAATTCTAAATCTTTGTCTTTTATTATTTAAAAGTTGGGCTTTTTAGGAGTCTCCCGCCTCCAACGGCTATTCCGGATTTCAAAATCCCCGTCGAAACCATTGCATCCCCATAAAATAAAAGTTATCCCATCTATGATGTGATAAAGGATTTCTATATCACACCATTTAATACGATATTTAATATCTGCCACTTTATTATATATTATTCTGAAAAAAAGTCAAGTGTATTAATCTAACAAAATAATTACAATATTTTTAATAAAAATATAAAGTTATTTATTTTATGATAAAAATATTGTATAATAATAAAAAATAAATCAGAAGGAAAAAGCTATGGGAATTATAAAGCAATACGGTTTAAGGACAGCCTTATTTTTGGCAAAAAGAAAATTGAAAAGTAAAAAGGATATGTATAGTCTTTATTTAAAGAAAGAGGACAGAAATTCAGTTGAACTGCCTTCACTTGAAATAAAGACGCTGATTTCATTGATTTTGTTTGCAGACGGAGATATTTCGGAAAGTCTGGAGTCTTTTAAAAATCAGACAAATTACAGTAATTATGAAATAATTGTTGTAAGTTGCAGTGATATTGAGTGTGAGGCAAGTGCAGTGATTGTAGAATACGGCTGCGACAAAAACACAGCTTTTAAAATAGGTCTTGACATTGCCAAGGGTGAATATATTGCTTTTGGTGACGGTAATGTTATTTTAAGTGATACTGCTCTTTATTATATGGTACGTCAGCTTATGTACGATGATTATGACATAATATACAGCGATGAGGATATTGTTGAAAATGGTGTCAGAAAATATCCTTTTTTTAAGCCTTGTTTTTCACCTCATACGTTAAGGAGCTTTAATTATATTGGTTTCGCTTTAATACGAAAAAGTCTTATTTCTGATTTTAAGGACTATTACAGTTTGTTAATTGATTTATCTTATAAACAGATAAAGGCAGCAAATGTTGAGAGAGTTCTTGTTCATTATAAGAAGGTTTTAAGAGAGGAGGGTACTTATACCCAAAGGGAGTTTAATGATAAAATAAGTATTATTGTTCCCTCAAAGGATAATTATGATGTTCTTAAAAGGTGTATTGCAAGCATAAGAGAAAAAAGCAGCTATAAAAACTATGAAATAATAATTGTGGATAATGGCAGCAATGAAAATTTGAAAAATAAAATATCTGCCTTAGCTGACAGATATATTTATAAAGTAATGGAATTTAATTTTTCCAAAATGTGTAATATTGGTGCAGAAAATGCAGAAGGACAATATCTTTTGTTTTTAAATGATGATACAGAAGTTATATCAGAGGACTGGCTTGAAAAAATGCTTAATTATGCTTCTGAATCTCAGACAGGAGCTGTAGGCTGTAAGCTTCTTTATCCTGAAAACAGCAAAATTCAACACTGTGGTGTTGTTAATATTAAAAATGGTCCTGTTCATAGCTTTTGGGGTTTTAATGACGATTCTGATTTATATTTTGGAAGAAATAAATATGCTTATAATTATTCCGCCGTTACTGCTGCCTGTATGATGATTGATAAAGATAAATTTACAGCTTTTGATGAGGAACTGCCTGTTGCTTACAATGATGTGGATTTTTGCTTTACACTTATTGAAAAGGGATACTTTAATGTGTGTGTAAATTCCGTTAAGCTTTATCACCATGAATCAATTTCAAGAGGTGATGACAGAAAAAATAATAAAAAGCTTTTAAGACTTTGTAATGAAAGAGAAAAACTATATAAAAGGCATAGTAATTTTGTATTTAATGATAAATTTTACAACAGAAATCTCACACAGCACAGAGCCGATTTTGCTATAGAAAATATTAATTATATTAACAGGGGAAAATTTGCAAAGGTAATTATAAATCCCCAAAAATATTATTGTGAGAGCATAAATTACAGCATTGAATATATTTATAGGGGTGATATGATTACTTTAGGCGGCTGGGCTTATATTGAGGGCAAATTAACAAAACCTTATATTGTTGTTATGACAAGAAATAATGTGGCTGTGCCTATTGAGGCAAATACAGAGATAAGACAGGATATTGCAGTTAAGACAGGTAAAAATGTTAATTTGTGCGGATTTAGTGTTAATATAGATACAAATGTGTTTGAAAAGGGCAGTTACAGACTTGGAATTATGCTTAAAGACAAGGTGACATTAAAAAAATATATAATGCCTATTGATGAAAATATAGAAATAAAAATTTAATGGGTAATAATAAACCTGACTTAAAAATATAATTTACTGAGGTGAGGTTTATGAGTCAAGTTATATCAACACAGCTTTTTAGCTGGATAGTGTATGCAGTGTCACTCTTTGTTGTCTGTCTGTTTACGATTAATAAGGCTGCAGCTTTTGGCAGACTTTGTATGCAGGGAGTAATTGGAGCATCATTTATAATGATATTAAACTGTATTTTGTTTAAGTTTGATTTATGTCTTGGCATAAATGCAGTAACAGTTGGTCTTTCTGCACTGTTGGGAATGCCTGGAATAGGCTTAATGTATTTATTGCTATATATTTTTTAGAAGGGATATACAGAAGATGTCTTTTATAAAAAACTTTACGGAAAAACTGCTGGAATCGGAATTCAAACCAATATCAAATTTTCACAGCAGCAAAATTATTGGAGACAATACGGAATATGTAGGCTTTATTAAGCAGTCGGGACCTATATCATATGGTGTTGTAATTATAAATGCTGATTTGAAATATGATTACAAGGGTTTTTATAAGGATGTGCTCAGCTTTTTTTCTCAGCTTAACAAGGTTATTGTTACAGGTGTTTTTGTAAGCAGTCGGGTTGATGATGAGCTTTTGAAATTTACTGAAAATGATATAGAGGATTATCAGGAAAGTCTTATTGATGTAAGATGGACAGTTGATTTAAGTGAAAACAGGCTGATTGTAAGGGGCAGCCAGCCCGATAAAATTTTGGATATTGACAGGCTTATAAAGGAATCATTTCAAAATGAGGCTTATAGTGTAGGTCAGGACTTAAATGTTTTACAGCAGAAAAGTGCTGAAAAAAGACAGGCACTGATTAAAAGCAGTAATATTGCAGCTACTCTTGCATTAATTATAATTAATGGTTTTATTGAAATTTATACTCTCCTTGGAGGAAATATATGGGACGGTAATTTTATTATTTATAATGGAGCGATTGAACGTGTAAGTATTTTAAACGGTCAGTGGTACAGGCTGATTACGTATATGTTTATACACGGAAGCCTTACTCATTATTTGGGAAATGCTTTGTCCTTATATATTTTTGGACAAAGAATTGAAAAATATTACGGCAAGAAAAATATGCTTATTCTTTACTTTGTGTCAGGCTTATTTGCAGGTATTTTCAGTATGCTTTTAAATAACGGTATGGCTGTAGGGGCGTCAGGTGCAATATTCGGGCTTATGGCAGGTGTGCTGACCTATACAAGAGTAAAAAAGTGTTCTATGGAAGGTTTTGATAATTACTTAATGATTATATTTGCTATTATTGGCATATTCAGTGGATTTTTAATGGATAATGTAGATAACCGGGGACACATAGGCGGTTTTATTTCGGGTATTATTACAAGCCTTGTTATTTTGAGAGGAGATAAAAATGAAAGCGTTTAATGAATATATGGAAAAAGAAAGTAAAAAGGTTTTTGGAGACAGAAGAGTAGTTTTTGGAGAAGGCAGAATTAATGCTGAAATTATGCTTATAGGTGAGGCTCCCGGAGGAGAGGAGGATAAGCTTGGCAGACCCTTTGTAGGCAAGGCAGGGAAAAATTTAGACCAATTTCTTGAAATAGTGGGTCTTGACAGAAGTGATCTTTATGTATCAAATGTAGTTAAGTTAAGACCATATAAGTTAAGTCCAAAAACAAACAAGCCTGTAAACAGACCGCCTAACAAGGAGGAACTTGCTTTTTTTGTGCCCTTGCTGCATAAGGAGATAGAAATTGTAAAGCCTAAGCTTATAGTTACATTGGGAAATTTTGCTCTTAAAAATGTGCTTATGGATAATAAAGTATCAATAGGAGATTATCACGGCAGACTTGTTGAGGCAGATAACAAAAAGCTTTTTCCACTTTATCATCCTGCAGCCATAATATATGACAGGGCAAAGGAAGAAGTATATATTGAGGATTTACACAAGCTGAAGGAAATATTATGAAAAGAAAATTCAAATACATAATTTTATTTTTTGCATTAATATTTGAGGCATTGTTTTTAAAAGCTACTGCTGATATTTGGTTAAGGCTTATGCCTGAATGCTATTTTCTTAAAAAAACGGGATTTTACTGTCCCGGCTGCGGTGCTACACGGGCTGTAGTCTATATGGTAAACGGCAGATTTATAAAGGCATTTATGTATAATCCGGGAGCTGTGGCTCTTGTCTTAGTACTTGTACTTGCCTTGGCGGAAAAAATTACAGATAAAAAAATACTACCTCAAAAAATAACATTTTGGATAGTATTTATTGTAATTTTATTTTGTTATTATATTTTAAGAAATTTTACATCATACCTGAGTGCATTGTAGCAGGAACTTCAAATACTGCTGAGAAACTGCCCATAAGTATAAAGGATGCTACAGTTACAAGGAAAATAGCAAGACCTATTGAGCATAGAATTATACCTATAACAGCAAAGATTTTGTTGCTGTTATTTTTTTCCTTAATGGAAATAATTCCAAGAACAAGACCGATTATTGCGGAAATGACTGAAGGAATAAATGTACAGCAGCATATAACGGAAAAAATACCTAAGGCAAGAGAAATAATACCTGTCAATGAGTTCTCATTGGAAGTTTTTACGTTATTTGCCGATGAATTTGTATTTGAAGTATTTTCGTTTATATTTTTAGCGTTTGCGGGAATTTCATCAACAACTTCGTCGTGAGTTGTATTGGTGCTTGTCTGCTGTTCGGTAAAATTGTCATTATAATCATCTGCCATAATAAACACCTCCTGTATAAATTTTAACATAAATGCAAGTGCAATTCAATATTTAAAAATTAAGAATATATTAAAGAGGATAAAAATATGAAAATGACTACACTTTGTTATATAGAAAAAGATGATAAGTATTTAATGCTGCATAGGGTATCAAAGAAAAATGATATTAATAAGGATAAATGGATAGGAGTAGGAGGACATTTCGAGGAAAGAGAAAGTCCTGAAGATTGCCTTATAAGGGAAGTTAAAGAGGAAACAGGATTAACTCTTACAAAGTACAGATTTAGAGGAATTGTAACATTTAATGCTGATAATTATGAAACGGAATTTATGTGTCTTTATACTGCGAGTGAATTTAAGGGAGAAATAATTGAGTGTAATGAAGGAAAACTTGAATGGATAGAAAAAAATAAACTTATGAACCTTAATTTGTGGGAGGGAGATAAAATATTTTTAAGACTTATAAAAGAAGAAGAGCCTTTCTTTTCCCTTAAACTTTGTTATGATGGGGATAATTTGGTTACTGCCGTTCTTAATGGTAAAAATGTGCAGTATTAATAAAAAATTTAATAAAAAAGGCTTGTTTTTGTAATAAATTGGGGGTATACTTAAACATATAAGAAGTAAAATATTTATTTGCGGAGGTATTGAAAATGGCAAACAGATTTGTATTAAATGAAACATCTTATCACGGTTCAGGGGCTATTAAGAACATTGCTGATGAGGCTGTAGGCAGGGGCTTTAAAAAAGCTTTTGTATGTTCTGATCCGGACCTTATTAAATTTAATGTGACTAAGAAGGTTACAGATGTACTTGATGCTGTTGAGTTATCTTATGAAATTTACTCAAACATTAAGCCAAACCCAACTATTGAAAATGTTCAGACCGGTGTTGAGGCTTATAAGCAAAGCGGTGCTGATTACATAATTGCTATAGGCGGAGGTTCATCCATGGATACTGCAAAGGCAATCGGCATTATTATTAACAATCCTGACTTTGCCGATGTAGTAAGTCTTGAGGGCGTTGCTCCTACAAAGAATAAGTCAGTTCCTATTTTTGCAGTTCCCACTACAGCAGGTACTGCTGCAGAAGTTACAATTAACTATGTAATTACTGATGCTGCAAAGAACAGAAAGATGGTGTGTGTTGACCCTAAGGATATTCCTGTTACAGCCTTTGTTGACCCTGATATGATGAGCTCAATGCCTAAGGGCTTAACTGCCGCTACAGGTATGGATGCTTTGACTCATGCTATTGAGGGTTATATTACGGCAGGTGCTTGGGAATTATCTGATATGTTCCATTTAAAGGCTATTGAAATTATTTCAAAGCATTTAAGAGGTGCTGTTGAAAATACTCCTGAAGGCAGAGAGGGTATGGCTCTTGGTCAGTATATTGCAGGTATGGGATTCTCCAATGTTGGTCTTGGCATTGTTCATTCGATGGCTCATCCTTTAGGTGCTTTATATGATACTCCTCACGGTGTTGCAAATGCTATTATTCTTCCTACAGTTATGGAATACAATGCAGAGGCTACAGGCGAAAAGTACAGAGATATTGCTAAGGCAATGGGAGTTGAGGGTACTGAAAATATGACCCGGGCTGAATACAGAAAGGCTGCCGTAGATGCAGTAAGAAAATTATCACAGGACGTAGGTATTCCTGCTGATTTAAAGGATATTGTTAAGGAAGAGGATATTCCTTTCCTTGCACAGTCTGCTTATGATGATGCGTGCAGACCGGGTAATCCTAAGGAAACATCAGTTGAAGATATTACGGCTTTATATAAATCTTTATTATAATAAAAAATTGGAGTGGGTTTTTGATATGATCCCACTCCTTATTTTTTTAAATATCTGTTTTCCACAAACCATGCAAATTGCAGTAAGCATAAACAGCGATTGGCTTATCACCTGATGTATTAAAAGTTACTTCAGGCTTATCATCAGGACTTAATACCTTTCTGTGACCGCTTTTCTCTGTAAGTAAATATACCCATTCAATATAGTGTTCGGTTTGCATAGGGTGTTTTACTGAGCCAACTGAAACTTTTACAGTATCTCCCTCAACTGTAACAACAGGCAAGTGTTTTTCTCCTGCCGCATCTGTTGTATTGGGAATGAGCTCTTTCATTTCCTGATTGCAGCACCAAATAGGTACTCCTGCATCGTCAATTACTCCAACTAAATTTTTACAGCGTTCACATAACAAGAACTTAGGTGTTTTCATTGAAATTCCTCCTTAAAAAATAAATTTATTTTGTTAGCTTATGTAATTATTTCTTGTTTATTCTTTTTGTCATAAAAGTAATATCGACATATTCATTATTTTTCTTTGCAAGCTCTCTAAAGGTGCACATTGGTGCAAAGCCGCAGCGGCTATGTAAAGAAATGCTTGCGGTGTTATTATCAGTAATAACAGCAATGAGCATGTGAAATCTTTTTGCTGCTCTTTCAAGCTCAGTTACTAAGAGTGTGCCTAATCCCTTATGTCTGAAATTTTTAGAGACATAAACGGAAACCTCAGCTGTAGAGTCATAGCCTGAGTAGGCTCTGAAATGGGAAAGAGATGCCCAACCTTCAATTTTGCCATTTACTTCTACTACAAAAACAGGATAGTTTTCTGCTTTGTGTTCATCAAACCATTGATATGCTTCCTTTAAGGTCCTCGGCTGTTCGTTAAGATTATAGTTTGTATTTATAATTGCATAATTTAATATATTGTTTATGGCAGGCACATCGTCTTTTGTTGCCTGTCTTATAACTGTGTTGTTCATTTTTATCACCTATGGTAATTATAAAATATATTTTATAGCAAGTCAATAGAGAAGTTCATTGACTTTACAGATATTGTAGTATATAATATTTTATAGAATTTTACGAATAGTTGGAGGTCTGTATATGAAAATGCAGCAAATGCTTAGTCTTGTAAGACGAGCTGTACAAGACTACAATATGATAGAGGAGGGCGACAGAATTGCTATAGGTATTTCAGGTGGCAAGGACAGTCTTTCAATGCTTGCTGTTTTAAAGGCTTTGCAGAGATTTTATCCAAAGCATTTTGAACTTGAAGCTATTACCGTAAATGTAGGCTTTGAAGGAATGGATTTTTCGCCTATTCAGAGATTTTGCGATGAATTGGGGGTTAATTATCATATTGTAGATACAGATATAGCGGAAATTGTTTTTAAGGAGAGAAGGGAAAAAAATCCCTGTGCCCTTTGTGCAAAAATGAGAAAGGGAGCATTAAATACCAAGGTTGATGAGCTTGGCTGTAACAAAATTGCTTTAGGTCACAATAAGGACGATGTAATTGAGACCTTTTTAATGGCATTATTGTATGAGGGCAGAATACACTGTTTTAGTCCTTATACTTTTTTAAGCAGACGAAAGATTGCCTCAATAAGGCCGTTGATTTATGTGCCTGAAAAGGATGTTATAGGCTTTGCCAAAAGAGAAAATCTACCTGTTGTTAAAAATAAATG
>DBGCRA010000145.1:0-21569 GCA_048359195.1 Candidatus Gallispira sp. | reverse complement strand
ACATATATAAAATTTTATTTTATCCTCGTCAATTATTTTACCGTTTACATATATCATTGTATAATAATCAATACCAAAAGAATATAAAAGTTCTTTTAATGTAGTATTTTCACAATATTTTCTAAACCTGATTTTATTTAATGCTGTGCTTTTGTTTTTAAAAAGCCCTTTATAAAAGTAAAAAGCCTTTACAAAATAAATTTTTCTGCTTTCCTTATAAAGATACACCGAAATAATAAGGGGAAAAAAGCTAAAATCAAAAAGCACAAGCCATATTATTCCTATAAAAAACAGTATGGCTATAAAAAAGCTGCTTAATATTCCAACATATTTTTCAGCTTTGAGTGTTCCCAAAAAATAACCTGCCATATTTCTGAAAAGCATTGCCCCGTCAAGGGGATATATTGGAAGCAGATTAAAAATACCTATTAAAATATTTCCAATACCTATATAGCTGCGATTTATAATGATACCTGCAATTATGTTAAAAAGAGAAGCAGCCCCAATAATTATATTTCTTTTATATAGGGGCTTATTTTCAAGCTCCTCAATCTTTCCTTGAAGTCCTATTGGCATAATAACAATGCCTTTGCATTTACAACCCAAAAAATGAGCTGTTAAAATATGAATAAGTTCGTGAATAATCATAAATATATACAAAACAAAAAATTGCTCTGTGTAACCAAGAGCAATCATAAGTAAAAATATTAAAACAGCGGAAAGCCTTACATCAATACTAAAATCATTTATTGTTATTTTCACCCTCTGCCTCCATATAATAGCTGTAAGGATCTATATATTCATTATTCTCCATTATTTCATAGTGGAGATGAGGGCCTGTGGAATTGCCTGTGCTTCCCGTATAGGCAATAACCTGCCCCTGTTTAATTTCCTGATTTTTTTCAACTGCAACAGAACTTAAATGGGCATATCTTATAACATAACCGTCATATGTCTTATATTTTACCCAATTGCCATAGCTGTCTGAACAGCCCTTGTCAATAACTACACCGCTTTTAACAGCTTTTGCCTCTGTATTCATAGGGACACCTATATCTATGCCCTTATGATTTTCACTTTTGCCTGTCACAGGATTATTTCTTTCACCAAATACATCTGTCAACGTTCCGCTGTCAACAGGTTTTTTCCAAAGCTCATTGGGAGTTTCAAGCTTTTTCTGCACATTATAATAGGAATTTTCTTCTAAATTATTAATATATTCAACAGCTTCTTCATCAAGTATAAATTCTTCATTTCCAAAAACACCGCTATTGCCTGCATCTATAATAAAATCCTTTATTCCTGATGCTGTTTCTTTCATTGTATCCACTGACGTATTAACAGAAAGATATTCTGACAGTTTTTCGCCAAAACTTTCCCTAAGCTGACAGACACCTATTGTAAATATTGCAAGACCTAAGCATATATTAAGTCTTAAAATAAAAGATGAGCCTTCACCCTTACTTTTTTCTTGCCTTTTAGCATAACTGTTTTTTATTCTTTTGTGTTTTGCAGAATAATATCTTTTATCCATAAAAAATTCACCTCTTCATAATTATATGAAAAGGCGAATAAAATTATTACATTATTTATCTTGGAAGAAGAACAAAGGATACAAACATAAAAAATCCCAAAATATATAAAAGCGGACTGATTTTCTTGTCATGATTTACAAAAAAATGAATTACAACATAGCTTATAATACCCATACTTACACCTATTAAAAGACTGTTTGTAAAAGGCATAAGTATCATAGTAAAAAATGCAGGCACAGCCTCTGTAATATCTTTAAAGTCAATATACTTTAAAACACCCATCATAAGTACTCCTGCCACAATAAGAGTTGTTGCCGTAGCCGCTGATGGCACAAGAGATACAAGAGGTGTAAAGGGAACGGTTGCGAGAAACAGTATACCTGTAACTACTGCCGTAAAGCCTGTTCTTCCACCTTCAATAACACCTGTAGTTGACTCAACATAAGTAGAAACACTTGTAGAACCTATTAATGCACCGGCAACAGTTGTTACTGCATCTACTTCAAGTATTCTTGGAATGGTTTTGCTGTTATTTTTATTATTATGTGATAAATCCACATAATTATCCATAGCTATAAACATTGACATTGTTTCAAAAATATCCATTATACAAAGTGAAAAAACAATAATAAGAACATGGATAGCCGTAGTAAACATTGTACTTTTGCTTGTCAAATCTATAAGACCGTTAAAATCCAAGGTCATAGCAAGACTTGTAATATTAAAACCAAAATTAAGCTCAAAAGCTTCAGAAAAATGAATTAAGCCCAAAGGCACAGCCGCAATTATACAAAGGACCTTACCTATAAAAATAGCACCGTGTATATGCTTTTTAAGCATAATTACAATTATAACCACCATAACAAGAGCAAGGACTGCACTTACATTATTTTTATCGGCAAAATTTGTACCAAATATAGTTGCAAAGCTCTCTGATGAACCAAAATTTATAATATGAGCCTTTGCAAGACCTGTACAGGCAATAAAAAATCCCACTCCTGCACTTACCGCATACTTAAGATTATCGGGAATAGCGTTGTGTATACGTTCCTCCATACCTGTAACTGCCAATACAAAAAACAATATACCTGATACAAATACCAAAGCTAAAGCCTGATTATAGCTGTAACCAAAGCCCCGGCATATGGTATATGTAACAAATGTACCTATTGCAATACTAGGACCCTGTATAAAAGGCAGATTAACAAAAAAACCCATAAATACAGATGCCACTCCTGCGGCAATAAATGCTATTGCCGTAAGGGTTACAAGCATTTCTCCTGCTGTAATATTGCCGTAAACAAAGGCATCCTTAACAATATCACCGTTTCTTGCCACAGCATTTGGAAATGCCTCAATAAGAATTTCAGGCACCAACATAACCGCATATATTAATGTAAAATAATTTGTAACTCCTGCAAGAAATTCTGTTCTGATACCCGACTGATTTCTTGGGATTCCAAAATAATCATAACAAAAATTTTTCAAAAAATTAACCATAAAAACACTTCCTTTAGAATAATAATATCAAATTTTTATTACCATTTCAACCTATTTATTTTTATGGCACAATATACCAATATTATTCATATACTACTGTAGTATTAAATAAGGAGTTTTATATGACCGGTGAAAATAAAGCTGTTGCACAAATTAAAGGCAGCAGCAAATATCCTGAAATCAGCGGTACTGTACAGTTTTATGAATGTGAAAAAGGTGTTATTGTCACGGCACGCATATTTAATTTGCCATACTCTGATATTCCTTGCAGCAACAGAATATTCGGTTTTCATATACATGAAGGCGAAAGCTGTACAGGTAATATGGAGGATCCCTTTGCCGACTCCATGACACACTACAATCCGGAAAACTGTATGCACCCATATCACGCAGGCGACCTTCCTCCTCTTTTCGGAAACAAAGGTCATGCATATATGTCCGTATTAACAAACAGATTTACAATAAATGAAGTACTTGGTAAAACCGTAATTATACATGCACAGCCTGACGACTTTAAAACTCAGCCAAGCGGCAACAGCGGGGAAAAAATAGCCTGCGGAGTTATTAAAAAGCTATAAATTATTTCTAAACATAACTTTATAATAAAATCAGATGTATTTACTTTCTTATTGTTTAAGATCTTTGAATTACACCAATATGACATACTTTTTCTGTATAAAAAATCAGGAAGGCTTAAAATCAAGCCTTCCCAATAATAAAAAGAGGAATTAATTGATATTATATTTAATTAAGCCTATGCCATATACTCATTAATAAAGTTTACAAGCATTGTAGCAATTTCAGCTCTTGTAGCATTGCCCTTAGGGTCAAATGTACCGTCTGTTCTTCCATTTATAATACCTGCTTTAGATAAAGCATTAACACCTTCTTCTGCCCAGCTGCTTATACTTTCTGCATCTGTAAACTCAGTTCTTGCAATCATCTTAAGCTCAATTCCTTCACTCTTAGCAAATTCGTAAAGTATACGAGCCATCTGTTCTCTTGTAATATTTAACTCAGGAGCAAAAGTATTTTCATTAAAACCTTCTACAATATTATTTTCAGATGCCCAAACAACAAATGGATAGAAATAATCATCCTTATTAACATCCTCAAATGTAATATTACCCTCTTTATTTTCAGATACGCCATTAAGTCTGCCAAGAACAGTTACAAACATTGCTCTTGTTGTATCCATATCAGGAGCAAACTTATCTTCTGAAATACCGTTAAATAAACCTAATTCAGTTGCTTTAAGAATATAATCCTTTGCCCAATGGTCATTTATATCATCAAAGCTGATTATTGTCCCATCAGAAGTTACAACCTGTTCTTCTTTAACTGCTTCAATAACATCATCTTCAGTTTCACTAGAATTTGCTACTGCAAAAAGACCAAATTCCTTAACAGTAACAACATAATATTTTCCATCTTCAGAAAATTCATACTCAAGCTCTGTCTTTCCTGCCTCAGTGTTCTTATCACCTTCTATAATTCTGTAGATGGCAACATTTTCATCACCCTCCTCTACAGGGAAGTAAATCTTAGCAATACCACTTGGTAAAACATTTTCGCCGTCCTTCTGTGCGCTAATGCTAAACAGCCTGAAATCATCAGCAATAAGTTCCTTTGCAGTTTCATATTCTGTACCTGTTGTAACAGCATTGTATGTAAATGTTGTATCATCAGGGAAAACAAATTCATCAGCTTCAATCTTAATACCTGTTTCCGCACTGCTTGTATTTACGGAGCCACCGCCGCCGCCTGAGCTTGAAGAACCTGTTGCAGAAGTAGAATCAGGATTTAATGTTGCACCTGTATCTGCCATTTCAAGACTGCTCCAATCAAGTTTAAGTCTTGCGGAAATATAACCACCTACATTAGCTGAAATACCGTCCATAGGTGTATATGGAACACTTATTTCTACAGGAATATATTCAGTAGTAATATCATTTAAATCAAAACTGAACTTTGTAATATAATCAAATGTATGCTCTGTACCGTCATATCTTGTATTTGTTGTAAAACTTTCCCTGCTGTCAACATTAATATCGACAGAATTACTCCTTATATCTTGGAGTGCTGACGTATAACCGCTTACGGCTACAGGGTTTGACGCAATTTCAATTCTTGCAGTGTTACCGCTAATTGTAACAAGTGCCTTTCTGTTATTTTCAAAAGCTGCATTACCCATAGATGCCTGATCGATATTTGCATTCCAAAGATTAATTTCCATCCAGTAACTACCATCTTCAACGGTATTAGATGAGTCATCAGAACTGCTGCCTCCGTTAGAACCTGTTGATGCCTCTGTACTGCTTTCTGATGAGACCTCTGTTGTAGACTCTATACTGCTCTCATCTGTTGCAGATTCTGTAGTGTTTTCAGTTGCTGTTTCTGTTTCTTTGCTGCTTTCATCTGTTGATGGTTCAACATAAGTCAATACCTGAGCATTATCCCAGTCAAAATCAAGTCTTGCCGGTTGGTCAAAGCCTGCCATTGCATCTACACTTATACGAATATAAATAATGTTTTCCTTCTCAGCATCTCTTGTAAGTCTTATTGTCTTAACAAATTCTGACTGAGTAGTATCACCTGTAGTATAATTCATACCATAGTCCATATAAGTATCAACTACTTCAGCAGGAATTTCTTTAGTACTGTCATTCCACCAGCTGTAGTCCATTGTATCAGCCACAGGATAACCCCAAAGCTTTAATAAATGACCATAAAGACCGCTGTAAGTAACAGCCTTGAAGCTTAAATCAACAGTAGCCTTACCGTCCTTTACAGTAACAATAGCATCACCATCAATAGCCGCATTACCCATAGACTCTACATTAGGATTGGCAGCCTGAACCATCTTAACAGGCACACTGTACCTTACAACATTTACAGGGGCCTCAGTGGTATTTTCGGTTGTACTCTCGGTTGCACTCTCAGTTGTGCTTTCTGTAGTTTCCTCAGTTGTGCTTTCTGTTGTACCCTCAGTTGTACTCTCAGATGAATTTTCTGTTGATTTTTCAGCAGGAATTAAAACTGCATCATCAGCAGCATCTTCCTTACTACTCCAGTCAAATTTTAATCTTGCATTAATATATCCGCCTGTATTTTCGGAAATACCATCCATAGGTGTGTACGGAACATTAATAGCTACATTTACATACTCATCTGTAGTATTTGCAAGCTCAATTTCAAATACCTGTAAGTACTCAAGTTCATGACTATCTGCACCGTCAAAGGCTGCAATTGTATTCTTAATAACAGGAGTTACATACTGCCACTGACCTGAAGTATTAACAAACATCATATTCTGAAGTGCAGAATAGAAAGGCTCTATACTTACAGGATTAGTTGCTATCTGTACCTTTATTTTACCTCCGCTTACTGTCACAAGTGCCTTTGGATTTTCTTCAAATGCTCTGTCACCCATTGACGCCTGATTAACATTTGCATTCCAGAGGTCAACATTTACACAATACTTATTAACCTCCACAGGCTCAGTTGTACTTTCTGTAGTTGACTCAGTAGTGGTTTCCGTAGTGGTTTCCGTTGTATTTTCAGTTGTAGTTTCACTTGTACTTTCTGTAGTTGATTCAGTAGTAGTTTCTGTTACAGTTGTTGCAGATAAGTCAAGGACAATCTTTTTTACGTTTACCATTGATGACTTGCCTTCATACTCTGCCACAGCAAAGACATTAACAAAACCATCTTCATCAACATCATCGGCAGTAATTTCAATAATATCACCTGTATTGTACTTAATCTTATCGTTATCATTCCACTCTGTGTTTTCATCCTTGCTTATAATATAATAAATGTCAGCATCCTTATAGTCACTTGCTGAATCCATATATATTGTTACGGAAGCACTTGTTCCGTCATAAGAAAGAACAGGGCTTATAACAGGTAAATCCACATCATCATTATCTTGCTTAACACCTGTAATATCCTCAATTACATTTGAATAATCAGGCTTAATATAAGTTCTCTGCTTACCCATAACAGCAAAATCACTTTCAAGGGCGGCAGGAATAAGTCCATCATCATTATAAACAGGTAATGTTACAGATGTAATAAGTCCTGTGCTTGTGTTATAAACATATTCTGCCTCATAATCAAGCATATAATTTAACCAATTATCACTGTAATATTGTGTTTCATCAGGGAAATACCAAAAATGAATTATATTACCCAACATAGTACCAATAGGAATAGACTTAAAAGGAATAGTAATAAACTTATTACCATTAGAATCTGTTGTAAGTGTTGCATTACCGGCAATAGCATCATTTCCCATTGACAGGGTTTCAGCTTCGCCATACTTAACCATTTTTACGGGAACGGAATACTGTTCATTAGGCAAAATATTGTCCCACCAGTTGGTAGTGAACACAATTGTCTTTTCCGCTATTTCAGAGTTATTTGTTTCAGCCTTTACTGCAACAGCCTTAATTACTGTTGCCTGACCGTTTGTTGTACCGTCAACAGTAAATACTCCCGTATACTTCTCACTATTTTCTGTTGGTTCACTTCCGTCAGTTGTGTAATAAATATCAGCACCCTCTGTTGTCGTTGAAATAACAACCTTAAATTTGCTGTTTTCAAGACTGTCGCCGCTTAAATACTGAGTACCAATAGCAGGAGTATCAACAGTTTCAGCATAAGCTCCCTTTTTGCTGAAAGATATTGTTTTTGTTACACTTTCAGAGCTGTCAAGAGCATTTTCAGATGTATCTGATGTCTGAACATAGGCTGTAACAGTATATTTTTCACCTTCTTCATTATTTGCTGTAAGCTCAAATGGTTCAGAATATACTGCATTTGTATAAATACTTTCTCCTGCTGAATTAGTCACAGTATAAATAATATTTTCACTACCGGCAGCCGCTGCACTTAATGAAACTATTGCTGTTCCGTCATTAGTAAGATTACTTACTTCATTTCCTACGTTGTTTTTAACGGTTATTACAGGTGAATCAAACTTTGGCTTAGATGTCATACGTGCAGGATTATTGAAATTAATTGCAAGTGAAGCATTAACCTCTGTATCATCAACACTGAACCTTATAGGAACATAAGCACTTCTTGATTCAAGTGGTATTCTTATTGTTTTTGGATAAATATTTCCGTTAATATTGTAATTTTCAAGTATTTCAGCTTTTTCGAATCCATTTTCTCTGCTGTAATAAATATTATCAATATACTTTCCGTTTACCGGCTGAAGCATAACATATGCATATAATGAGCTGTCAGCATAAATATATGAATGTTCATTTAAAATTGCTCCCGTATATTCATTATTATTCAAATGATCACTGTTTTCAACAATATGTGTTTCATAATTTGCCCAGCCCTGTGTTCCTTCTGCCATATCACTGTACTCACCCTGTGTAAATACATATATGCCTGATGCTTCATTTTCTGTTCTAAATGCAAATGTACCCCTATTTGTTGCTGTATCTGTATCAGAAACAGTAAATTCAACAACATTTTGTTTTGTTAAGGTACCGTTTTCATACTTGTAAACAGACATATTAGTAACATCAAAGTTCTTTATTGAAGGAAATGTAAATGATAACACATCCTGTTCAGCCCAGCTTGTTTTACTTCCTACAGGTATAAACTCTTCCTGAATGTTGCCATACTTATCAAGAAGTCTTACATCCAAAGCTGAAAAATCTATAGAATTTCTTCCTGTTATTTCTTTAAGTAATACTTCAATTTTTGATTTTTCATCATCGGCTACATTTGATATACTAAGTGTTGAATCATAAGGAATGACACAATCACTTGTATAAAAATGAGGTGGATAAGAATATGTATAATCACTTAAAACCTCTTCAGAATTAACCTGACTAATGCCTGCTTTTCCCATAGGAATTTCTATTTCAGCCCATTCACTCCAGTATTCGGTATCCGAATCCGAATAAATAACGCCAACTCTTTCTCTTACCTTAATGGTATGTGCCTCTGAATTTTCCTCAATATAGTCTACTGTTTCGCGCTGAGAATCATTTAGTCTGTCGTAACCCGTCCTTCCTATGATACATATATTTGTATCTTGCTTTTTATCAAAGATTTTATCATCAATAGTATATTCAAGTATATATTTTGATGGTGTACCATCAACTTTGCAAGAAGGTTGAATATTAATTTTCTGATGATGATAATAAAGCCCATTAAGGGCAGTTCCATAATTATTAATATTTGTAATTACAGGTGCCGAATGTTCAATCTGAATTTTTGATTCAGTAATATTATTTATATTTATAGCAACTCTTTCCTGATACTTATTATATGTAAAATAAACATACACATCATCAGTCAAGCTGTTTAATTCTAATTCATATTCGTAGCAGTAAGCACTGCTTGTATCTGAAATCTGATAAAGCATACTTTCGTCAACAGCATTTCTTAAATCAACATAATCAGGTTGTGTTGAGATACTGTCCCAGTCAACGCCATTATCAGTTGTATATTTTTCCTTTGAATAACCTAATGTTTTTATAAGCACTCTATAATAACTTGAATTCTTCCAATCCATCGCCATAAGGAGCTTATAGGATTTATTTCCTTCTTCATCAGTATTTATTATAACCTTTGATAACGTTGGTAAAAAATATTTTTCAAAATAAGCGGAGCCTTCTTTACTTCTTTCAATATAATCTAATTCCAGATCTGCATAATATTCTCCATCCTCATATTCATTATTATTTTCAATATCAGCTCCCGTTCCACTTGCAATATCATCCGAAATATCAGACAAGTTCTCAATTAAACTAATTCCTCCATTTATTTCATTTTCTGCGCTTACTACAGCAGGCAGACTTGAAGTAATCATTGATACAGCCAAAAAAAGAGATACTACTTTTTTAAACTTCATTTCATAATCCTCCTAATTATTAAATGGGAATAGGCAGCAGATAAAACAATCTGCTGCCACTTCCCCATAAAAAATTAACTAAAATAACAATTTAATTAGTTATTTACATATTCATTATAGCTGTTTGAAAGTGTGAAAAGTGCATCTGCATTAGTATGTGTATACTCTCCCTCAGTTATAGATACTTCATAGTCAACCTGAACAGTATACTTTTCACCACTTTCTAATAAATCATAATCCTCCTCAGAAACATTCTCAATTGTTATTGTACCTGAATGGTCATCTTCAAGTTTAGCTGTTGTAGTAATTGTTTTACCATCTAGACCAACAAATGATAAACCTGTTAAATAACCTGAACCGCTTACTGTTATAGATGTACCCGGAATTGTTCTGCTAATTGTAAATTCAGAAACATCAAATGTTATGTCGTATGCATCACCGTCTTCTGTAACAGTTGCAGTCTTGTTATCTACAGCAAGCTGAACCATTGAGACATCAGTACCGTTTGTCTTGTAGAACTGAGCATACTTGCCTGTTTCAGTAGCAAAAGCTGAAACACTCATTGAAAGTGCCATAACCGCACCAACAGCTAATGATAATAATCTTTTGATTTTCATAGTAAAAATCCTCCTTTAAATTTAACATATTAATGATTTTGATATGCTGAATAAATCAGTATATTTTATATATAAATTATTGAAAATTAATTTTTAGGCTATGCGCGCTTTTGCCTTAAAACTAAAAAACAACAATTTATTACATCGTTACGCATTGTTAGCTTAGGCTAACTAAAATTTAAAAAAATAAAGCCTTTTAAAATCTATTTTCTTGTCTTTAAGCCGCTTTCACATAATTAGATAAGCCTAACTAAAATCAAATTTACTGTTAATAAATCCGCAAAATATTCATCAATTTGTTTTAAAAAATATATAAATATATGTACTTTGCATTTTTAATAAACCTGATTTTACCTTATTTATACAAAAAAATCCAAATTTATACAAATAAGTTTAGCAGCATAAGTTAGCTTTTGCTAACTTATGCTTATTGTATCATTAAAACAATTAAAAGTCAAGCACTAATTTGTAATTTTTGTTATTTTTCTTAAAATCAAAATGAGTCATTTTTCGACACATATTTTTCAATATCTCTTATCTTATTATAACAAAAAGAATAAAGAGAAGGATATCCGTTCTTTTTGCTTTTATACTGACATTTCATAAGTAATATAACCTAATTTATTGCAAACAAAAAGCCATTGCAAATCATAAATCTGCAACAGCCTCAAAAAATCTTTATTTTCCACTGCTTCCAAGCTTACCGCTTCCTCTTTCAGAGGGAATAGCCTTAAGCTCATCATAGCTTATTTCTTTTCTTTCAAGCTCATTATGTACATTATGCACTATGCCCTGAAACAGTGCCTTAGTATATGGGTACACAATATATGCCTTTTCAATAACCTCTCTTGCACTTACAGGCAAACTGTCTAAATCCAGCTTACTTATAATCACAGGCTTATCATTAGTATTTGTGGTTGCTAAAAACCACTCACCTCTATAGCTTGAATCAATTACACCTGCACTGTATTTAATACCCTTGCTGCCTGAAGAGCCTCTTTCGTGTATCTGAATATAGTAATCAACAGGAACTGCACTGGCAATGCCTGTAGGCACTAAAGCAGTGCTGTGAGGAGGTATAATCATATAATCCTCATCAAAACAGGGATAAATATCTATACCTGCATTCCATATATCTCTTTCAGGTATTTTAGCATCAGGTCTTACCTTTGCAAAATAAATTTTATTATCTTCCATACTTCTGTATCAGTCCTCAAAAAGGACTACTTCACCTTTCTTTAGTGTAGCAGGCACATCAATAATTCTCTGATTACTTGAGCCCTTCCAATGTAAAAGATTATCCTTTAATTCCTCAACAAATTTGCCGTCAACCACTACATCTATGTAATTAACCACCTCAAGATTGCTGATTTGCTCCCAAAGATAACCTGTATAAAGCCATATATTTTTTTCAGGAAATTTTTCCTTAATCTTTTTTGCAAGTCTTGCAATTTCAGCTCTGTTTTCGCTATGTAAAGGGTCACCGCCGCTAAATGTTACACCTGAAATATATCCGGGAGCAAGACACTCAAAAAGCTCTCTCTCCGCATCTTCATCAAAAAGCAAACCACCATTAATATCCCATGTAACAGGATTTTGGCAATTAGTACAATGATGGTCACAGCCGCTAACCCAAAGCACTGTTCTTAATCCCTCACCATTAAGCATATCATCGTGAGTAATATTATGGTATCTCATATCTATTTCTCCATTTCAATAAATCAAGTACGCCTAAGCGTACTTGATTTATTTTTTATTTCATCAGTTATTCTTAATTCTTAGCCTTACATAGACTTTCTGTCAGCAATTTCAGCCATCTTAGCCTCATTAAGTCTGGTATCTCCGCTTACTCTTGAATAACTTAAATAACCGTTCATTCTCTCTATTTTAGTAAGGTTTGAACTGCCGCACTTAGGGCATACATCCATATCAAGCTCCTGATGACCACAGTCATCACAGTAAGAAAGACTTAAATTAACTCCTTCATAGAAGCCCATATCCATTGCTCTTTCAATAAGAGTAACAATAGCCTCTTTATTGTAAGAAATAGGATACTTAACATACTGTATCTTGCCGCCGTTCATTAAGTTCCAAAATCTCTTTTCAAGATTCTGCTTCTGTATAGGAGTTATATCCTCCTTTACATGGCAATGGAAGCTGTTTGAAACATATTCCCTGTCAGATACATTGGCAATAATACCGAACTTTCTTCTGAACTGCTTAACCTGCAAGCCGCAAAGACTTTCTGCAGGGGTTCCGTAAAGGGCATATAAAATTCCGTCCTCTTTCTTATATTGGTCAACCTTTTTATTAATATATTCCATTACTTCAATAGCAAACTGACCATCTTCAACAAGACTCTTCTGATTATAGAGTTGTTGAAGCTCATTAAGGGCAGTAATGCCAAAGCTTATAGTACAGGACTTTAATAATGGCTTAATTTTATCACCGGGCTTTAAATGACCGCCGTAGAAGCCTCCCTCACAATAAGCAACAGGATTTGTTGATGCTTTCATTTCGCCTAAATAATCAATTGTCTTTTTATGAAGAGTTCTTATCATTTCAAGATAGTAATCAAGAACTTCATAAAAATCTCTGCTTTCTGACCTTGCCTTAGCTAAAATCATAGGTAAATGCAAGCTTATTGCACCAAGGTTAAATCTGCCTACAGTTATAGCCTTGTCATTCTCATCTGCAGGCTTCATACCGCCTCTTTCAAACCAAAGTGAAAGGAAGGCTCTGCAGCCCATAGGACTAATAACAACACCATATTTCTTATAAGCCTCTGCAACATAGCTGTCACCTGAAAGACTTAACCAGTCAGGATACATAGTCTTTGCTGAACATTCAACTCCTGCAAGGAAAACATCATGAAGCTCCTTACCCGCTGCATGCAGCTCCTTATCATAGAGAAAAACAATCTTAGGGAAAAGAACAGGCTTTTTGTTTTCCTTCTTACCCTGACCTTCCCTATGAACATCCAAAGCTGTAATAGCAGCCATCTTGCCGAATCTGTCTTTAGCAAGACCTAAAGTAATTGTAATAAAAGGATAATCACCTCTTGATGAACCAACGGAATTAAGTTTATACTCAATCCCCTGGAAACCCTGCTCAAATTCACGTCTTACCTTTTTACATGCAGCATCATCAATATATTTAAGGTCATCAACAGAAAGCTCGTCACTTCCCTTAATATCCTTCATATATTCCTTGAATTCCTTACAGTACTTAGCATAGCTCTTTTCTGCGTAAGGAGCAAGTATTTTATCAATTTCAGGTACGGTAAAGCCGCCATACTGCTGACTTGCTGTTGACAAGACCACATCACCTATTACATCAAATGCAACAGGAAGTGTATTAGGCTCATTATACCAGAGGTTCCCCATTTCAAAGCCACCCTTAAGCACAGCGCCCATGTCAAATAAACAGCAATTCATGGTATCACGTCTTGCAGACATATCATGTATATAAATATATCCGTCCTTACAAGCCTGCTTTTCCTCAGTGGTAAGGAAGAATTTCTGATAAAGCTCTTTATTTAAATGATTATATATAAGACTTCTTTTAGTGGCTACTAAGGCAGAATCAGTATTTGAGTTCTCCTTGTCTCCAATGTACATTATGCTCTGTGCCTTCTGATACACATCATCAAGCATATGAACGAAATCTTTTTTATAATTACGATAATCTTTATAGCTCTTGGCAACCTTAGGCTCAATAGCCTCCAATGCACTTTCTACAAGATTGTGCATTGTCTGAATAGGAATATTTTTTACTCCGCTTTCAATTATATGGGACTCTACCCAGCCAACAACATCTTCGTACTGTTCCTGTGTAAAGGCAAACATAACTCTGTTTGCAGATTTTGTAATAGCTGCAACAATCTTAGTCGAATCAAAGGCCTCTAAGGTTCCATCCTTTTTAATAATACATATATTTTTTATGTCACTTTCCACTCTCTAACACCTCCTATATTTAGTGGTAAGAACTATTTTACACCACTATATCTAGTATGTCAACAAGTTATAAAAACAATTTTTGCACAAATAATCCCTATAATTTTTAGTAATATTTTCAGCTTGACAATTAAAACGGCTTAAAACTGTCATTTCGTTTTGTAACGTAACTGTAATATTGTTTGTGCAATTTTACCATTGATTTTTACTAATTTTATGTTTAATATATACAATTCGCATTAGTCAATACATTATTTTTACCATTATAGGCATATTTGCACTATTTTTTATCTGTTGTCAATTTTTTCGGGATAAAGGTCGTGATTAGTAAGTCTGTTCCATGCAACCTCTTCCCACTTGGTACCTTTTTTGCCGTAATTGCAGTAAGGATCAATGGAAATACCGCCTCTCGGTGTAAATTTGCCCCAAACCTCAATATATTTAGGATCCATAAGCTTAATTAAATCCTTCATAATAATATTCATACAGTCCTCGTGAAAATCTCCGTGATTTCTAAAGCTGAACAAATATAGCTTTAAGCTCTTGCTTTCCACCATCTTTTCATCAGGAACATAGCTTATATATACAGTCGCAAAATCCGGCTGCCCCGTAATGGGACAAAGACTTGTAAATTCAGGGCAATTAAACTTGACAAAATAGTCATTTTCAGGATGCTTGTTAATAAAAGTTTCAAGTACCTCTGGAGCATAATCACTTTTGTAAGCTGCACCCTTGTTGCCCAGTAATGTTACACCATCTAATTCTTCTTTGTTTCTTCCCCTCATATTATACCTCCAATAATGGATCTTTAACTCCATTTTTTTCAAATGCCGCCATTCTGTCTATACAGGTACCGCATTTGCAGCAAGGCTTTTCTCCGCCTTCATAACAGCTCCAAGTAAGTTCATAAGGTACACCTATTTCAAGACCTTTTTTAACAACCTGAGCTTTGTTAAGCCCTACAAAAGGAGCAACAATTTCAAGCTGTCTGCCGCTTCCTTCATATACTGCCCTATTCATAGCGTCATTAAATACACTGCTGCAATCAGGATAAGCATTTCCTGCAGAATCATCAGCATGAGCACCGTAATATATTTTACTGCACCCCTTTGACAAGGCTATACTTGCTGCACTTGATATAAAAAGACCGTTTCTGAATGGTACATAAGTTGACACAGGCTTGCCGTCAGTCCTTTTAATCTGTTCAGAATAACTTTCCTTAGGTATCTCCTTATCTGAATGAGACAGCAATGAGCAGTCACTAAAATCAAATATTGTACTTAAATCAAGCTTAATATGCTCAACTTCATAGTAATTTGCAACAGCATCAGCCGCCTTAATTTCCTTATCATGCTTCTGTCCGTAAAATATAGAAAGAGCAACAACATTTTCTTTTCCATATTCATTAACAGCAATCCCAAGACAGGTTGAACTGTCAACACCACCGCTTGATAAAACCATAACCTTCATATTTTTTATCTCCTAATTCTCATTTGTAACGACAAATCTGTTTCAAACCTACCTCTAAGGGTTTCCGTATATGTCTTGGAACCCGGCTTTTTAATACCTCTTGCCGTCATACAACTATGACAGCCCTCAATCATTACGGCTACATCCTCTGAACCCGTGGCAATCTGCATAATTTCAGCAATATCATTCCCAAGCCTTTCCTGAAGCTGAAGTCGTTTAGCCGCCATATCAGCCATTCTTGCAATTTTGCTCAGACCTAAAACCTTACCCTTTGGAATATAAGCAACTGACACCTTCATATCATACATAAGTGCCATATGATGTTCACAATAGCTGAATAAATCTATATCTCTTACTAGTACCACATCGGCAGAACTTGTTCTGTAATCCTCATTAAATGTTTTTTCAAACATATGAGCAATTTCCTCATTTGAATACTGTATGCCCTCAAAAACTTCTTCATACATTTTTGCTACTCTCTCAGGCGTTTCCTTTAAACCTTCTCGCTCAGGATCATCACCTAAAGCAATTAATATACCTTTTATGTGTTCTTCTATTGCTTTAACATCTATTGCCATAATTATACTCCTTTCCTGTCAGGGTCCCATATAAATTTGTGAAGCTGCAGCTGCAATCTGACATTATTCATATTGTTATTTATCATAAATTCAACTATATCCTTTGGCTCTATACTGCCAAAAACGGGACTTATGTAAACCTTTCCGCCTTTAACATAATTTTCGGTTATATATTTAGCCTTTTCCAAATCCTCAATACTTCCGCATACAAATTTTACTGTATCCCTGCTGTCTATACTGCTGTAATTTGACATAAGCATTTTATTTTCCATGCCACTTGAAGGGGATTTGTAGTCAAGAGTTATTGAAGGGGGATTTGTAAGTTCCTTATATTCTGATATATCAACACTTCCATTGGTTTCAATTTCAACTGAAAGGTTGCTGTCTTCAGACAATAGCTTTACTAAATCATATATATTTTTGTGGAGAAGAGGTTCGCCTCCTGTTAATGTAACATTTTTAACATTTGTTGAAAGTATATATTTATAAATTTCATCAGCTGTCATCTCCTCATAAGGACAATCAGCCTTATTAGCCCATTTGGTATCACAATAGGAGCAGTTAAGATTACAGCCTGTAAACCTTATAAATACGGCAAGCTCTCCTGCCTTTTGCCCTTCACCGTTTATACTTATAAATTTTTCTGCTACCTTCATAATTACACCTCGTAATATGCCGCACAATTATTGGGGGTTTCATATACAACAGCTTGTCTTACATTATAGCCAAGCTCCTTAAACCTGACATAAAAATATTTGGCAAAATTTTCAGCAGTAGGACGAAAATCAACTTCAATAATTTTGAAATTTTCTTCCTTTAATGCTTCAAGTGTTTTTTGTTTTAGGGTGTTTTTTTCTATAATAAGTGCATGATCAAAAGCATCAGCTTCAGCCTTAACATCTTCTTTTAATGTACCAAAATCAACAATCATACCTTTAGTCTGACCCTTAACCTCAACCGATTTATCACACACCTCAATCACAACTCTCCATCTGTGGCCATGAATATTACTGCACTTGCCCTCATAGCCACTTAAAAAATGGGCTGAATCAAAGCTGTGCTCCGTTTTTAAGCTGTACATACTTTCACCTCATATTACTTAATTGCCCTCAGCAAAATAAAAAAGGACGCACTACGTCCTTTATAAAAAAGACCTAGTTTTGTTTATGGACAGGAGGGTTTCGAACTGTCCTGTTAAATTATCGTTGGTATTATAACATAAAATAAATATAAAATCAACCTATAATGTCATTTTTCAGCAAGATAAAAGCCACCGGGTATATACCCAATGACTTATTAATATAATTTATAGTTTAATTCCAACCAAATTTTCAATTTTTGCCTTATTCCAAAATGAATTTTCCCAATAAAAATACAAATCCTTTCTCTTTTTAAAAATCCTGCTGGGTTTATCAGAATTATCATATATATGGCATATATCACATACCTCTATTATCTCAGGTATCAAATCAAGTGCCTTTTTATAACGAGAAATAATCTTTTCATTAGGAACATCGTGTCCTCCAATTGCAGCTCTTGCCTTAACCCTTGTTATATTTATATTATAATCTGATGTTAATACATATATACATCTTATAAAGTATCCTTTTGTTTTAGCTTTTTTTAACAAATCAAGATTCCTTGTTGTAGACAAAACTGTTTCAAATGTAAAGTCAATGTTTTCATCCACTAATTTGTTTCTTAATAAATCAGCCTTTTGTGCAGCTTCCAAATCTTAACAAAAATTACTCTTTTTAATTTCGTCTGCATTTATATAAGGCTCGATAATATTAGCTAATTTAGTTATAGTACTCTTACCTGATCCATTAGGACCTGCAAAAACAATTATTTCAGGCTTCTTTTGCATATTCACGTCTCCCGTCAGGGTATTCTAAATATGGTGCTTTTTTTTCATAGTCATATTTTGCTATAGGTGTCCCTTTTATTTTTTTAATTTCATTATCTATTCTGACAGCTTCTATAAAACGTTTATCTAACTCATCATCGGATACACCACACATAGAATCTAATTCATTGGTTTCCTGCATAACAACACCTCCTATATCAATGTTTATTATGTTGTTAATTATATCACATATTAATTTCTTTATCAATATAATGCTAATTTATTTACTATATTATAAAATATTATTTATTGAAATTGTAATATTTTATGCTGTCGCAATAAATTCTATAAAAAAGAAGACTGCATTTAGCAGTCCTCCATAATTATCCTATTACTCCTCATTACCCGTATTAATAGGCTTCATAGTCGGGAATAAAAGTATATCTCTTATTGTAGGCGCATCGGTAAAGAGCATTACAAGTCTGTCAATGCCCATACCCATACCGCCTGTAGGAGCCATACCATACTCAAGAGCAAGCATAAAGTCTTCATCAATCATATTAGCTTCCTCATCACCATTGGCTCTAAGCTCTTCCTGACGTTCAAATCTCTTTCTCTGATCAATAGGGTCATTTAACTCACTGTAAGCATTTGCATACTCGTGACCGCATATAAAGAGTTCAAATCTTTCAGTATAATCAGGCTTATCAGGCTTTCTCTTGGTAAGAGGAGAAATTTCAACAGGATGATCCATAAGGAATGTAGGCTGAATTAACTTATCCTCAACAAATTCCTCAAAGAAAAGATTAAGAATATCACCCTTTTCATGAATTTCCTCAAACTCAACATTATGCTCCTTGGCAGCGGCTCTGGCTTCCTCAAGAGTATGAATTTCATCAAAGTCAACACCTGCGTACTTCTTAACAGCGTCAACCATTGTAATTCTCTCAAAAGGCTTGCCAAAGTCAAGCTCAACACCCTGATAAACGATCTTATCAGTGCCTGCAACCTTTTCGGCAACTTCCTTAATAATACCCTCTGTAATATCCATCATACCATGGTAATCAGTATATGCCTGATAAAGCTCAAGCAACGTAAATTCAGGGTTATGACTTGGATCCATACCCTCGTTTCTGAATACTCTGCCAATCTCGTAAACTCTCTCAAGACCGCCTACAATTAATCTCTTTAAGGGAAGCTCAAGAGCAATTCTCATATACATATCAATATCAAGACTGTTATGGTGAGTAATGAAAGGTCTTGCTGTAGCACCACCCGGAATAGTCTGTAAAATAGGTGTTTCAACCTCTAAGAAATCCAAATTATCAAGATAATTTCTTACTGTTCTTATAACTGCACTTCTTATAATAAAGTTTCTCTTAGTTTCAGGATTAACAATTAAGTCAACATATCTTTGTCTGTATCTTAAATCAGGGTCCTTTAAACCGTGGAATTTTTCAGGCAATACCTGTAAGCTCTTTGAAAGAAGAGTAACCTCTGTAGCGTGAACAGAAATTTCCTCCATCTTAGTCTTAAACACTGTACCCTTAACAGATACAATATCACCAATGTCAAGCTTTTTAAAAAGCTTATATTCATCCTCGCCTAATTCATCTCTTGTTACATAGCACTGGATTTTACCGTCTCTGTCCTGAACATCACAAAAACTTGCCTTGCCCATAACTCTCTTACTGACAATTCTGCCGCCTATAGCAACAGCCTTGCCCTCAAATTCCTCAAAACTATCCTTAATCTGCATACTATGCTCTGTAACGTCAGCCTTTACAATTTTAAAAGGATCTCTGCCCATTTCCTGAAGGTTAGAAAGCTTTTCTCTTCTTACCTTTAATAATTCATTAAGCATTCTGCCCTCTAAAGGCTTATTATTCTGATTGTCTGCCATAATAATTCTCCTGTTTCTTACTGTATTTCCAATATCTTAAACTTTAAAATGCCGTCAGGTGCATTATTTTCAACAACATCACCTACAGAGTGACCCATAAGTGCCATACCTAAAGGTGACTCATTTGATAACTTTAATCCGGCAGGGTCTGCCTCGGCAGGACCTACTATAGTGTAAGTAATTTCTTCTTCAAATTCTTCATCATACACTGTAACCTTGTTACCAAGATTTACCTTACCCGTATTAATCTCATCCTCGTCAATAACCTCAACGTTTCTGAACATTTTCTCTATTGTAGCAATTCTAGCCTCGATTTCAGCCTGTTCTTCCTTAGCAGCATCATATTCAGCATTTTCTGATAAGTCACCCTGTGCTCTTGCTTCCTTTATCTTAGCCGCAACCTCTTTACGTCTTACAACCTTAAGGTTTTCCAACTCTTCCTCAAGACTGGCTAAACCTGCACCGGTTAAAATTATTTTCTTCTCCTCAGCCATTTTAAATCGCTCCTTATATAAATTTACATAGTAACCCTACTATTAATCCTAACAATTATACTAAAATAACAAATAATTGTCAATGAAAATTAACTAAAAATTGCCTAAAAATTAACATACCATCTTTTTTATTTACATTGATTTTTTATATGTTTTTTATCTGTTTATATCAGGATTATCAGTTCTTCCCACAATATAATCTATTGAAACATTCAAATAATCCGCTATGCTTTCAACTGCTTCAACTGACGGCTTTACACCTCTTTTTTCTACATCAAATAAAAAAGTGTTATTTAAATTTATGTCCTCCAGCAGTTTTTTCACCGTTACCTTATTTTCTTTACAGCATAACTTTATTCTTTTTGCCATAAGTTCATTGTCCATAAAAGTTCTCCTTTTGTGCATTTTTTACAAAAATCAAAAATATATAACTTTACTATTGAAACTTGGAAATTTCCATGTTAATATATAGTTGCACTGGAAATTTCCATATTAAATATTTTCTATTTATTAACTTATAATTATATCAAATTATAAAGTGGATTTCAATATTTTACAAAACAAAAAGGAGTTGTAAAAAAGGAGTTGACAAAATATGATTGACACAGAAGCGTTTATAAATCAACTATATTGGTTTTTAAAGGAAAATAGGTATATAGATAAAACGCCTAACGCCGCAAGAGAAGAAATGTTTCTATTTCAAAAAGGCGCTTTAAATTTTTCTGTGTATCCGACAGCTCTTGACAAATAATGCAGCAAAGATGTTTTCTACGGTATTCGACAA
>DBGCRA010000144.1:0-2718 GCA_048359195.1 Candidatus Gallispira sp. | reverse complement strand
GGAGTTTTAGGCTTCCAGCATATGTTCGCCATGTTTGGTGCTACAGTTACGGTACCGCTTCTTACGGGACTGAATGTACAGACTACACTTCTTATGGCCGGACTTGGAACACTTTTATTCCACTTATTAACAAAAATGAAGGTACCTGCATTTTTAGGTTCTTCATTTGCATTCCTTGGAGGATATGCAGCAATTGCACCAATGGGTAAGGACAATACAGCGAATACTGAAATGCTCCCATATGCCTGTCTTGGTGTTGTTTTTGCAGGTTTATTATATCTGGTGCTTGCGCTGGTTATTAAACTTGTGGGTGTGGCAAAGGTTATGAAGCTTTTTCCACCTGTAGTAACCGGACCGATTATTATAGCTATTGGTCTTTGTCTTGCACCGTCAGCATTAAATAACTGTGCAACAAGCTGGCCTTTGGCACTGGTTGCATTATTTATAGTTATTGCATTTAATATCTGGGGAAAAGGAATGGCAAAAATTATTCCTATTCTTATCGGTGTTGTAGGTGCATATATTTTTGCACTCATTTTCGGAAATGGTCTTGGAATGCTGGGAGAGGCAGGTAATGTCGATATAGATAAAATTGCTGATGCAGCGTTGATTGGTTTGCCGGTACACTGGGAGCAGACAATATTCGGAGGAATTGATTATTCAGATACGGCAAAGATTACAACAGCTCTTACTACCATGATTCCTATAGCTATTGCTACAATGATGGAACATATCGGTGATATTTGTGCAATCGGAGCTACAGTAGGAAAAGATTATATCAATGACCCGGGACTTCACAGAACTCTAATCGGTGACGGACTTGCAACATCATTATCATCATTATTTGGCGGTCCTGCAAATACAACATACGGAGAAAATACAGGCGTACTGGCACTTTCAAAAGTATATGACCCGAGAGTTGTCAGAATAGCTGCATATATTGCTATTGTATTTTCATTCTGCCCTAAGTTTGCAGCTGTAATAAATGCTATGCCGCAGGGTATTGTTGGAGGTATTTCATTTGTGCTCTACGGAATGATAGCTTCCATAGGTATCAGAAATATGGTAGAGGCTCAGGTGCAGTTTACAAAGAGCCGTAACGTAATTGTTGCAGCTATTATTTTAGTATGCGCTTTGGGTATCAACTTTAGCAATGTAGGAACAGCAAGTTTTACGGTAGCAGGTGTTACAATCAGCCTTTCAGGTCTTGCAGTAGCAGCTTTAGTAGGAATAATACTTAATGCATTGTTCCCTGATAAAGATGAGGTTGCGAATGCACCTGAGATAAAATAAATATAAGGCAATATTATCAGATTAAAAAAATATTGTATTAAATAAAACACTCCCCTTAAAGCGGTAAGTTTACTTAACGGTTTAAGGGGAGTGTTTTTATTCAAAATAATAATTGTGAAATTGTTAAAGACTATCAAAGTAATTTAATGTAACTTTTCTTTTGCTCATTTTGATTAAGTCCTCATCACGCATTTTTTTTAACTCGCGGCTCATGGCACTGCGGTCTACAGACAGGTAGTCGGCAAGAGCGCTTATAGTGAAAGGTAGTTCAAATGTACGACTGTTGTTTTTGTTGGATAATATTTCAAAGTAACTAAAGAGCCGTTCTCTGATGGAACGTCGGCTTAAGACTTCAAGATGTTCGCATATGCTTTGTGTTTTTTCTGAAATCATGCAAAGTACATTATGTACAAGACGACTGTGGTGAAGACATGCTTTTGAACATCTTTTTATAATATGCTCATAGTCAATAAAACGGACCTGACAATTCTTGGAAGCTTCTACTGATATATTTTCTTTTTCGGCATAGTAGTAAAAAAGCTGACCAAATATATCGCCTTCATTTAAATTTTCCAAAATAGTCTGTGAACCGTTTGGCAGACTGTGGATTACTTTAGCAGAGCCGCTTTCAATTATTCCTATTCTTTTATCGTCTTCATCAAAAAAACATATAACCTCACCTGAAGAATAACTGTGAAGTGAAGTGTTAAAGCAATGCATCATTGAAATTTGTTCGTCTTCACTTATATTATAGAAAAGACTGCTTTTTGAAATATCCATAAACTCTCCATTCCGTCACATATTATGCAACTTTATTTTTATTCACGAAAAAACAGTGGGCAAAGCGGTATGCCTGAGCAGGCATTTTGCGGCTGACGCAGGCTAACTGACCCGCTCAGTAGAGTATGCATGCAAAAAGGAGATAAGCCATGTTTTATTGCCTGCCGCAGGGCATTTGACTACTGATATATATAATATTATAACAAAAAAACAAAATGTTGCAAATGCAACAGAAAAAATATTTTTTATCATTATAATAGAAAATATAAAGAAAAAGCTTAAGAATAATCTTGTTTCACTTTATCTGGTGAAAAAACAGGTGCTTTAATATAACAAAATATTTCCTTCTCACCGTTGCAAAAAAAAAGATAAAGTGTTATATTATTCACAGTTAGTAAAAATGACGTTTTATGTGTTATAGTGCGTCTTTTCACTAAAATATTTATATAGCAGTGGTAACATAAATTAACCAATATTTGATGGAGGTGTTATTATGGATGCTGTTACATGTATAAAAACAAGAAGAAGCATTAGAAAATTTAAAAGTGATGCTGTTTCATTGGAAGATATAAAAGATTTAGTTCTTACAGCTTCATATGCTCCATCTTGGAAGAATACTCAGACTACCAGATATATTGCGATTAC
>DBGCRA010000143.1:0-6873 GCA_048359195.1 Candidatus Gallispira sp. | reverse complement strand
TTTTGTCTAAAACTAAGTCACCATATTTTCTACCGGATTTTAAGTCATATTTTAACTTAACTTTATCGCCTATTTCCAACATTAGCTTTTACCTCCAATACTTTTTTTCTTTTTCTAATAATAAATAAATTTTTAATTAACTTTTGGACAAGTTGTCCAGAAGTTTACAATATAGTGATTAAGAAATTTGCTTTGCTAGACATTACGCAGCAATACCTTTACCATACTCAATTGTATATTATATGTTTCCTTGCCCTCTGTCGGCGAGCTCTCTCAAGCTGCATTTGTTGACTATATTTTCTACATCTATAATTAATTTCGTTTTCAACTTCATTAATATTTTTAAATATTCCAACCAAAACATCTCCAACAATAGAATGTATATACAGCTTATAGCAATTAATATGTACTCTCTCAACAATGTAATTAAGATCATTTCCTACATAAATATTTGTTTTATCAGCCATAAAATATCCTTTCATATCAGTTATTAAAACGGCAAATCATCTTCCGTTATTTCCTTAATTTTACTAAACAGATTTGCAATTACTCTGCTTTCTTCCTCTGTAAAAATAATTAAAGTATCAACTTTACTATTATTATATAATCTTAAAGTTATTCTTCCATCAGAGTTAAAAGCAGCTTGACATTTATTAGTTCTTTCACTAAATTCTACTGTAGAAGCCAAACACCTTTTTATCTGTTGCATTAACTTCACTCCTCACTTTTTCTTTTTTTGTATGGATTACAATCCGCATCAACAAGCGGATATCCTGCCCAACCCCTTGTCAAATTTAAGATAGCATTCCATAATGCCCACTTTTCAGCCTTAGAATTAACAGATTCGTGCATTATAATTTACCTCCTTTAACTTTGTGACAACTTGTCCGAAAGTAAAAATATTAATTAAACCCACCTTTTACATAAATATCTACAATTTCATTAATTGTAAAAGGGTGTCCTTCTTCATCATCGTTTTTTAAATCTGCATCTGCATTATGCAAACCATAATAGTTTTTTAATTTCCTTATAATATCACTATTTTCTTTTAATATTCCCTTCAACATAGTTATCTCTACTTGAAGCTGATTTTTTTCTTTTTGAAAAAACGTTATTTTAAGCTGTTCATATTTTTTATTTAAACACCTTTTAATCAGTACAACAGTATCTTCATAACCCTTAGCTAAATTATCCATTTCCAACTGAGCCTTTACTCGTTCTTCATATGTCATTCAGCTCGCTCCTTTAATCATATTTATTATTTTTTAATAATAATTATTGCTATGATGGTAAAAATTAAATATGTAACTTTATGACAACTTGTCCGAAAGCTACATATTCAATTTAAAATAACTTATAATATAAAACTATTATTAATATATAGTTAAGCTGATTTTATATTTTCAATAATCCTTAAAATTTCAGTCATATCCGTTGTACCAAAGTAAAATTGAAATAAGGCTTTATTCAATTCGTTTTTTTGAATTTCTCTTTCTTTAAATACAAACTTAATATCCTTTTCCATAAAATTAACACCTCTCAACTATTTTGATACCTGTTGTATAATATCTATATCTCTGGGCTGTGACATATTTCTCACCACCTTAGTAAATACTTGTTACCGCAACAACTTACTTTCGGACAAGTTGTCCTGTTGTTGTAACTTATCTATATTTTATCTTTCATTTTTCTACACTTTTTGATATAATTAACGTAATACCTATTAAGAAAATATCAAAAAGGAGATATATTTTACAATGCCTACATATGAAGAATTAAATAACCTCATTAAAAACTTTACCGAATTTAATCTTAAAAATATTTTTATTCTCTTTATTCTTATTGTTTTCTTAATTTATAAGATAATAAAAAATATATTTAATGACAGGTAGGCGGATTGTCATCTGTTCTCTTTTCATTTTTGTTTAACCTCAAATAATTTGTATAATATTATCCAACAAATAGCAAATACATTTACAGACATCTCTGCACCTGTATAACTACTCACTGTGATATATTAGGCACCTTTATCACATTTATCAATCTGTGCTTGAGCCTGCAACCCTTTCATAAAAGCAAGTGCCAATGCCTGTTGAGTTGAATTGGCGGTCTTAAACTTTTCAATTATTTTCTCTTCTTCTTTCATTTTACTCACCTCCTCTCAAAACAATGAGTTTATATGCTCATTATATCAGTATTGTGCGAGTTTATCAACTCTTTATTTTGCTTTTATTTAATTTTATGAGTTGACATACTCATTATTGTGTGATATTATGTATAAAAAAGGAGGAATAAAATTGACAATTGGAAATAGAATCAAAACATTAAGAAAAGCCTTAAACTTATCTCAAGTTGCATTTGGGAAAAATCTAGGTGTTAGTAGAGATGTTATCAATAATGCAGAATTGGAAAGAGCAACTATATCTCAGTTATTTATAAAAGCAATATCTTCAGAATACAATATAAATGAAGAATGGTTAATTTCAGGTAAAGGCAAAATGTTTAAGGAAACAAATGAAAGCCTATTAGATAAATTAAAAAACAAATATGACCTTTCAAATCTTGAATTTATCCTTTTAAAAGAGTACTTAAAACTTGATAAAAAACAACGTCAGGTTTTTGAAAATTATTTTGATAATGTTATAAAGGCTCAATCTGATGGAGAAATAATAAATACGGAAAATGAAGTTAACAAATTTATTGATGAAATTCCAAGCAATCCAGAGGATTTTGAAAATTCACATATTATAGAACCTGAAAAAACTAAAGGGATTAAAGAGTTTAAACAAAAGCTTACAGAAAATGAGTATAATGTAAATAAAGATAACAATGATATTAACAAAAAAAGCTATTAAAAATTTAGGGTAAAATAAAAGCACCCAATAATTTTATATTTACTTTATTACTATAATTGGAACTAATTCAAAATCAAAATTTAAATTGTAATATATTACATTATAATGTATGTAATGTATTGATAAAATATTTTTTTCCTTAAGTCTTGTGTATTTTATTTTCATGTGAATGGCACCCTCCTAAATACAAATTGGGTGCTTTATTGTACATATAATAATATACCATAATTTTTGTCGAAATAAAAGTATTTTTATTACTTTTTGTATTTTATTAAACTTACACTTTAATATTTGTAAAAATTATAAACTTCTGATATATATTGTATACTTCGTATTGACATTGCATACAATATGTTATATAATATAATCAGGAGGTGATCAAATGTCAACAGTAGTAAGTTTCAGAATGGAAGAAGATTTAAAAGAAAATTTTGAAAAAACTTGTGCTGAGTTAGGTATGAATGTTACAACAGCTATAACTATATTTGCTATGAAAATGACAAGAGAAAAAAGAATTCCTTTTGAAGTGTCAATAGATCCATTTTATTCTGAAAATAACATTGAATATTTAAAGAATATTGTAAAGAATATAGAAAGCGGAAAGACAAAACTTGTTGAACAAGAACTAATAGAGTAAAAGAATCAATAAAAATATTAAGCGAAAGGATTGATAAGTATATGATGTATCCGTTTATGACGTTAAATGATGACACCGAAATTGTTCATTCAGAAATGCTAACTGACGGTAAAGTAAAGGTATATATAGAAAAACCTGATGAAAAAGACGGTTTTCATAATGCAACCTGTTATTTACCTGATTATACTTGGAAAGATATAAATGGTTTTTCTGAAGCAGAAATAGAAAAATATCAGGAAATTATAGAATCTACAGCACATTTAATAATAGAGTTCTCTCAGGAGGGTGGTTTTGAAAATGCCTCAAATTTTTAAAATAGGTTCATATTTAATATATTTTTGGGCAAATGAAAATAAACCTATAGAACCAATCCACGTTCACGTATCAAAAGGAAGTCCAACCTCTAATGCAACAAAAATTTGGATTACCAGAAACGGGAAATGTCTTATAGCAAATAATAACTCAAGAATACCTGAAAGAACGCTCCGTAATATTATCAGAATTATTGAAGCACGTAGTACAGAAATAATAACTAAATGGTATGAATTCTTTAAAGAAATAGATTATTATTGTTAAATTTGAAGTCACTGGCAAAATAAAAACAGCTCCTGCTGGAACAGAAGCTGTCAATAATAATTACCGAGATATATGCTATCTCAATAAATCCCAAATTTATTATAGCATATATCTTGGAAAAATTCAAGATAAGGATGATTTAAATGTGTTATAAAAACGCAGTTGCTTATGCAAGATATAGTACAGACAAGCAGACAGAGAACAGTATTGCGTATCAGTTAGCAGAGATAAATAAATATTGCAATGCAAATGACATAACAATAACTGAGGAATATATTGATGAAGGGTTATCTGGAACAAACACGAATAGACCCGCCTTTCAAAAACTATTAAAAGATGCGAAAGAACGCAAATTTAATACTGTTATTATCTATGATATAAGCCGTGGCAGCAGAAATCTTGTAGACTGGTTTATGTTCCGTCAAGAAATGAAAAGACTAAATGTAAAAGTAATATCCTGTTCACAGCAGCTTGGTGAAATAGATGATCCTAATAATTTTCTAATTGAAACAATATCAGTCAGTTTGGGACAGTATCAGGTTCTTGATACAAGGAAAAAGAGTATTGCCGGATCTAAAACAAGAGCTTTAAAAGGCAAATTTATGGGCGGTTATCCTCCCCTTGGATACAATATTGTAAATGGTGAATATATAATTAACAATACGGAAGCTGCTGTAGTAAAACAGATATTTGATATGTTTGTTCAGGGCGAAAGCTACAAGAGCATTATAGAATATGTTAATAAGAAAGGAATACTGGGAAAAAGAGGTAAACCTCTAGGTAAAAATTCATTATACGCAATTTTAAAAAATATAAAATATACAGGTACATTTATATATAATGAACATACCTTTTGGTATATGCGAAAATATTGCGGAAAAAAAGATAATCCGGATAAAATAGTTATAGAAAATTGTATACCTGCTATCATTGATAAAAGAACATTTAAAATGGCTCAAGAAAGAATGGAGAAAAGAATGAAAGGAAAAGAAACGCAAAAAAGAACATATCTACTGTCAGGGCTTATTAGATGTCCTGTATGCGGAGCTTCTTATGTAGGAAGATGCTCAACAAATAAAAAAGGATGTGAAACAAGGTATTATACCTGCGGAAATAAGTACCGAACAACAAAATGTACATCTAAAAATATTAATGCCGAATTGCTTGAAAGCAGCATACTAAATTACATATCAGAGCATTTTTTAAATAATAACATTGACAGTATGATAGATGAAATCTATGAAGCATATAAAACACGCACTTCTGACTTATCGGAGGAAAAGAAAGAGTATGCTAAAGTTAAAAAAGAAATTGATAATATTGTAAATGCGATTAAAAAAGGAATTATTTTTGATGAACTTGAAGATGAAATCGCAAGGCTAAAACTTAGAGAAAGTGAATTAAAGGAATTAATAAACTCTAAAGAAAAGCAGACAATTACAAGAGCTGAAATAGCTAAGAACTTTGAAAAGGTTAAAGAATTAAATAGTAAAAAGGATTATTATTCGTTAATACATTCAGTTGTAGAAAGCATAATACCCAATGATGACTTCTCAAATATCAAAGTCATCATTGGGTATGTTGGTAATGATAGTTGCGGGAGCCGGATTTGAACCAACGACCTTCGGGGTAGTTTTTACCTGTTTAATTATGCAGTTAATTTCTTTAAAATATTAGCATTTAAGCCATTTTTAAGCAATTATGCATTTAAAATTAAACTCACTTTAAAAAAACTAAATCGGGAAAAAGTCGGGAAAAAGCACGCCTAAGAATTTAATCTTAAAGCGTGCTTTTTTCTTTTAAGATAAATTTAAAACAGGGTGCGTTTCCGCACCCTAAAACTATTAATAATTATAATTCACAACCATTCACTTCAACAAATAATTCATTTAATTCAGTACTAACATCAACAGGACCAGGACATTCCATATGAATATAAAAGTTTATCTTACCAGCAGTTTCTTTAGTTATATACACATCTTTGTGCTCATAATATGACAAAAGATTTCCATTTAACTCAAAATTAATAGTTGCAATTATGCTTCCATTTTCAGAAACAACCTGAGCCACACAATCAGAAGCAGCTCCATCAAATTCATTCTTATTTCCAGCGAAAAACGCCCCAAAAGAAAGTGATAATAAGTCACCTTCCTCTACTTCAAAGCTAGACTCAAACTTACAATATTCTGTGCCCCGAATATCTGATCTAATATTTAGATTTGATACACTTGATATTGTTGACCCTACAGGATAGATACTATTATTTTGAGATACACAAGTCCAGTATCCATAAGTATTCGCAAAAACATTACTAAACATTGAAAAGACCAACACAAATGTAATAACTAAAAATCCTAAACATCTTTTGTTTTTCATATCATTACCTCCTCATAAAGTAACATATAAAACTATAGTATCAATACATTAAGTGCACCCTTTGTATAATTTAATTATAACAATAATATACAATAAAGTATATAGACAAAATAATATTTATTACAATATATTTTGACGCTATATGTCATTACCAAAAATAATCTTGTTAATATTAATTCTAATAGTGTATGCTACTTATTCTATTGGTAACAACAAAAAACAGGGTATGCAGCCCAAGCCACATACCCCAAAAATCAATCATATAATCCTGCTCTGTCATTAATTACAAGTAATCTCAAAAGGCTGTAGCTCATATCAAGCCCTGTATTGCTGCCCTTTAAAATACCCTTTTGTATAAGCTTTTTAACCGTAGCCTTGCCCCATTCGGGAATCTCATCAACAGTATCATAAACAGCCTCCTGTTTACTT
>DBGCRA010000142.1:0-24357 GCA_048359195.1 Candidatus Gallispira sp. | reverse complement strand
GGCTTTGTGATGGTCATTATCTCTGCCGTAGTCAGCAGGCATTGCCCATATCTGACCTATGGTGATTACACAGCTTAAAACCACAAGGGAAGAAACAATAACTGATGCTCTTCTAAGTTCTATTACCCACCAGAGGCGCTTCCATACAATAATGTTTACAATTAATGCTGAACATATAATAGGAGAAAGTCGCCAGTTTACACTTGAAAGACTGCCGAATATGTATCCGTACAGAATAAAGCCTGACATAAGCCAATGGAAAATAATAAATATTTTTTCATTTCTGTTTACTTTACCAAAAATAAATATGGCATATACAGGTACAAAGAAAAGCACAAGACTTCCGGCCATTTTAACTGCCGCAAAAATATTTTTACCTTTTGTAATTGCACCGCCAAATTCATAGTCAGCGCCTAAAAGAGATGTCCATTGCTCAAGGAATTTCATTAGGTTGCTGCTCCACTCGCTGCTGTTTACAATATTTGAATAGGCACTTCCGTAGCCTGCACCAATATCCTTTGCCGCAATGTTTAATATTATACCTCCCAAGGCAGTGCCAATTATTATAACTATTGCTGTAAGTGCAGTATCCCAATTTGTTTTTGAAATTATTTTATTTTTTAAGTCAAATACTGAAATAAGGAGTAAAGCTCCTATAACAGGAATTGATGACAATGTAAGAGTTGTAAGTCCGTCAAATGCAGAGAAAAATGACCAAAGAAATACACATAATACTAAAATAACTGTCTTTTTACTGTCATTAAAAGAATAATTGTTCTCTTTAAAATATTTAATAAATGCAAATGTAAGAGCGAGGAGAACAAAGGCTAAAAAAGCACCTAAGCTATAATGAATAATATGTTCCCAAAAAAGTTCTCTAAGTTTGCCGCTTGACGAAACTGTTATAAATTCAAGGGAAACAGCAATAAGACTTAAATTTCTGCTCCAGCCAAGACCTTTTGCTGTATAATATATGCCAAGTCCCAAAAGAAGCATAAATACAAGCATTGCAAAACGGTAAGCAAACATTGTAAATCCAAATATTGCTACAAAAGGATAGACAAGAAATGTTGAACCAAAGGGCAGCAAATAGGGATAGCAGAATGTAGAACTGAAAAGTTTTCCGCTTTCAATAGTTGCTCCTGCCCATGTCATGGTATCTACACAGTCTGAATGCAAATAGCCTTCTGATGGTCCAAGCATATAGTAAATAACCGTAATTACGGCTATTGCCATTGTTATAAATGAAAGTAATGTTTTTTTATCCGGTTTATTGAATTTCTTTGTTTTTTGTTTTTTGGTATTTTTGCTCATTATAATTTCCCTCCAAAATTAAAGAGTAATTTCGCCGTGTCTTGTTACATGACAGCTTATATTTACGGCTAAAGGCAAGCCGGCAATGTGAGTCGCATATGTTTCAATATTTAGCCCTAATATTGTAGTATTTCCGCCAAGTCCCTGAGGACCTATTCCAAGATTGTTTGCTCTTGTAAAAAGCTCATCCTCCATTTCTCTTATGTGTTCCTTGTCTGATTTTGAACCGATAGGACGAAGAAGAGCCTTTTTGGCAAGCTTTGTACACATTTCAAAATTGCCGCCTATACCTACGCCTACTACCATAGGAGGGCAAGGGTTAGGACCTGCTTTTTCAATACAATCAATAATAGCGTTTTTAACACCCTCAATGCCGTCAGATGGTTTAAGCATATAAACCTTGCTCATATTTTCACTGCCAAAGCCCTTTGGAGCTACCTCAATATGTACTTTGTCACCTTCAACTATGTCATAGTGAATAATGGCAGGAGTATTGTCCTTTGTATTTACCCTTATAAGAGGATCGGCTACAACAGATTTTCTTAAATATCCTTCTTTATAGCCTCGGCGTACACCTTCATTAATGGCGTCAGTAAGAGAACCTCCTTTAAAATGTACTTCCTGACCTATTTCCATAAAAATAACTGCCATACCCGTATCCTGACATATAGGCTTCATTTTACATTCTGCAAGATCAGCATTTTCAATAAGCTGGGAAAGAATGTTTTTGCCAATTTCAGATGTTTCCCCTGCTCTTGCTTTTTCAATAGCAGAATATACGTCAGAGTTAAGACAGCAGTTTGCCTTTATGCACAGTTCTTTAATAGCAGCTGTGATTTTAGTTACGTCTATTTCTCTCATTTTATTTTCTCCTGATTTGTAAAATTTAACATATTTATTATAACACAATTAAGAGGTGCTTACAATAATTTACTTAATAAATTGTTAGTAAAAACTTTTGAAAAATTTAATTGACTTATAAAAGAATGTTTGTTAAAATAATATCGTAGTTTGATAAAAAAATAACAAAATGTTGGAGGTTGTTATTATGGCAAGAATTATAGGTTCACCAAGTCGTTATATTCAAGGTAAAGGTACTCTTTCAGAGATTACCAAGTACACAAAGCAATTAGGTAAAAAGATGCTTGTGCTTGTAAGTAAGAGCGGTAAAAAGCGTGTTGAAGATAAGCTTGCTGCTGCTATTGAAGGTACAGATTCCTCTATTGTATGGGAAATATTTAACGGAGAATGTTCCCGTAACGAAATTAACAGAATAGGAGAAACTTTAAAGACCGAAAAATGTGAAATAGTTGTTGGTATAGGCGGAGGTAAAATACTTGATACAGCAAAGGCAGTTGCCTACTATGAAAATATTTCTGTAGTCTGCGTTCCTACTGCTGCATCTACTGATGCACCTTGTTCAGCATTATCTGTAATTTATACGGATGACGGTCAGTTTGAGAAGTATTTGTGGCTTCCTGCCAATCCTGACATTGTTCTGCTTGATACTGATATTGTAGCTTTTGCTCCTGCAAGGTTGATTATTTCAGGTATGGGTGATGCTTTGGCTACTTATTTTGAAACAAGAGCTTGTATGCGCTCTAATGCTGTAAGCTGTATGGGAGGAAGTGTTTCAAAGACTGCTATGGCCCTTTCTGAGCTTTGCTTTAATACTCTTATGGCTGATGGTCCAAAGGCTAAGCTTGCAGTTGAGGCAGGTGTATGTACTCCTGCTGTAGATAATGTAATTGAGGCAAATACATACCTTTCAGGCATAGGTTTTGAAAGTGGCGGTATTGCGGCAGCTCATGCAATTCACAATGGTCTTACCTGCATTGAGGAAACTCATGGTATGTATCATGGTGAAAAGGTTGCATTTGGTGTAATTTCACAATTGATTATGGAGAATGTGTCAACTGAGGAACTTGAAAAGGTTGTTGATTTTTGTATAGAGGTTGGTTTACCTGTTACATTTGAGGATTTGGGAATTAAGGAGATTAATAAGGATAAGATTATGGAGGCTGCAACTCTTGCCTGTGCGGAGGGTGATACAGCTCATAATATGCCTTTTGCTGTTACTCCTGAAAGTGTTTATAATGCAATGCTTGCGGCTGACAGAGTGGGTCATTATTACAAGGATTGGGAATAATTTAGCTAAATACGAAAATCCCTCAGATTTTGAGGGATTTTTGCTTTTTTTTGAAATAGATAAAAATTTAACAAATTATTTGAAAATATCTTTACATTTAGTTCAAAAACGGTATAATTAATTTCCGGAGAGGAAGAACTTATTTGGGGCGCAGGGGATTATATATTGGCAATTTTTGTTTTGTATTTTTTGTCTTGTGATTTTCAAATTACAAGGCATTTTTATATGCCATAAATATGGCAAAAGTGTGAAAGTTGCTGTAAAATCCGCTGGTATAGCTTTCTTATGGCTTACCGGTCAGGCTGTCATACCGGCTGAATATCCCCCAAGAAAATGTGCCGGTGTGACGGGTTTGTCTATATTTTTAGCTGTAGGTTGGAAGAAAAGCTTTATTTATAAAATGTAAAATTTGTTCACAAAAAACTGTCCCCCTTAATATTATATATTTAGGGGGTGTTTTGTTTTGTTTTTTCCTTTGTTTATGGGACACATAGGAGGCAATCTTCCTGCTGTTTTAAGTAGGGAAGAGGAGGAAAAATATGTGAGAGCTTGGGAAAAGGGAGATATTGGGGCAAGAAATGAGCTTATTGAACATAATTTAAGGCTCGTTGCCCATATTGCCAAAAAATATAATCAGATAGGTGATAGTGAGGAATTAATATCAATAGGCACTCTTGGACTTATTAAGGCAGTAGGAACTTATAAGGCGGATAAAGGAAGATTGGCAACTTATGCATCTAAGTGTATTGAAAATGCTATGGTGACATTGGGGAGGCGGAGGTAGAGAATTTACAACAGTAATAAAGGTTTAAATATAATTAATGACAGGCTGTATTTAACCTGTCATTAATTTATTATATAGTATAATATTTTTGCTTTTTACTCTTAGGTGCTTCAGGAATAGTAAGACCAATTAAACCATTTTCTATCATAGGATGTATATACTTACTCATAAGATATGCTATGGTTATTCTGCCGCTAAAAAGCTCTGCAAGATCCTTTCTGCTTCTTGGAGTTTTACAGAATTCAAGAATTTCAGTTTCTTCGTCAGAAATGTTTGATTTTAAAATAGTGTTATTATATAAGGTTACTCTGAACACACCCCTATCATTTTCAAATAGAGGTGATGGAAGTCCTGCTTCATTCATTGCATTGATAATAGTTGGGATACCGCTATATCTATTTTCCGTTTCCTTCATTACTTCAAGGGCATTTGCAATAAATGGATTTCTTGTATCAGCAGATACTTTTCCAAGTTGATCAAGTGTCATTCTGCCATATAGTCCTCCAGGGTTTTCAATCTCAATTCTATTATTGTACATAGTGATTGTTATAGGAGTAGAATCTGTATGAATACTGTAGTCCCTATGAATAATTGCGTTAAGAATAATCTCCCTGATTGCAATTATGGGATATTCTGTCTTATCAGTTCGTTTGCCTGTATTTTTGTCAATAATAGTTGTTTCCTTCATATTTCGGCGAACAAAGGTCATAGCTTCATTGAGCATTTGAATTAATGTACCGTCAATTCGTTTGTTGTCTATAAATCTTTCGCCAACATTTCCTGTCATACTTATCTCATTGCCCGGTACAGAAACAGCAGTAATACAAAGCTGAGGAAAATAGGCTTGAGGATAGTCAGCAAATAGCATTATTCCCGCTAATGTAGGTTTGCTATTGTCTGTAAAGCCCTGAAGTTTAGATATTCTTTCTTTGCTGAGGTTTGCTAAATTGGGCTTAGAGTTTTTCAAATAAACTATATATTCATCATAAGCAGGTGTGTAAATATCCTGAAGTTCTGCTCTTGGAGTTTCTCTCAATTCATCATGTATTTTTTTCTTAAAAGCTTCATAACTATAAACCTCATATTCACTCATTAACCTGTCACCATCTGCTATACGAATATAAGAACCTTTCAACCTGCCTGCACCTTTATAAAAACAAGGCTTTAAAAAGTTATCAATTTCTTGTATCTCAGCACACACAACAGTCTTTCCGTTTATAGCAGCAGTTGTACATAATGGCCTGATGGTCGGTTCCATTTGTAAACTTTGCTCCATTATTTTCTTCTGGAGATCAGCTGCATCATATACACCACAAATATTATAGTCATCATTTTCATCAATTCCAAATATTATTTTACCACCACCACTCTGATTAGAAAATGAAGAAAAGGTGTCATAAACTTTTGGACAGCCTTTGTTGGCTGACTTTATTTCAATATAATTACTTTCACATTTCTGCTGTTTTATAGAATTTACTAAGTTTATTAATTCATTTTCAAGCATATTATCATCCTCCTTTATTAAAGTATACGAATTTTATTAGAAAAAGTCAATTAAAAAATCTGATAAAATTAGTATAAAATTATAAATTATCTGACAAAATTCTTATGTTTAGTATAAAGCACTATAAAGTTTATTAAAGAATTTCTTATATTATTAGATATTATTTATAATTACTAATTTATTTGATAAGTAATAAATATTTAGGAAAACTAAATTAATGATTGCGATTTATATTCATTAGTGATACAATTATAAGTAATAAAATGTAAGTATCTTAACAAGGTGAAGGAAGAAAATTATATGGGAAGTATAATGGATATTATAGCTACAGAAACAAATGGAAAAAGTTATCGTACATTTAAATATAGTTTTGATGGTAAAGACGTTCCTTCTTTTGATTATGAAGATTATAAGCAAATTACCTGGGATAAATATGGTGAAACTATTCCACCAAAGGGATCTGTAAGTTTGAAGATAAAAGCAGACGAAATTAAAGGAAATAGACCCTTATTTACTTTTTTCTTAGATGGTTCTCGACATACATATAAAGTAGATGATATTGCTTATAAAAATAGAGTTTATCCAGTAATTGCTGGACAAGTGGGAATCAGTTGTTGTGTTAGAACTGACAAGGAAATGAAACCATTTGCGTTTGAAAGGCGACTGGTAATTACGCTTCCTAAGGTAGCCAATCAGTTGGATTGGCGTAAGGCTACTTTTTTTTCAAATCTTATGAGAAAAATAAATGAGGAAGATAAAGGATTGGGTATAAGTGGCATTCAATTTACTGATTTACGTCCTTATTCAACTAAAAAAGATGAATTTGAGAAAATTGAAAGTAAAGGTATTGCTGTAATACAGGATTTAATGGTAGAAAGAGAAATTGATATGGTTAGCAGAATGGTAGCTGAGCATAATATTAATCAAAATAACTATTTGATGAAAGATGGTTCTTTAGAGTATAGGATAAATCATTTGAAAAATGATAGAGAAAAAAGAAAATTTCAAAGTAATTTTAGGTATGTAGTTGGGGTATCTAAGTCCTTTAACCCTGAAAATTGTAAGGACAAGAGTGGGAAAAATAATTCAAATATGGTTGCAGATTTGCCGTTATATCATAGAACCCCAGTAAGCATGTATAGTTCGCCTAGACTAGAGGGTATGAAATATGCGGTATGGTATATTAGAATTAGAAATAAAAAATATACAACAAATACTTTTGATGGAATATTAAAAATTGAAAAAATTTTAGTTACAGACGAGCAGATAAAAGAAGGTTTGGATACGGAAGAAGTTGACTTGATTTCTGCTAATATTATAAATGAAAGGAATCCAGTTTGTTATGGTGCAGATTTTAGATGGGCAAATCATCTATATCCAATGTATGTTACAGAAAGTTATGCGAAAAGTAAATATTTAAGCAATACAATGTTTATGAATTTGTTTTAATAAGGGAGGTGTTCTTATGGGGAGAATAATTGGAAAAACTATTGCGACAGAAAAAAATCCATCTACTATTGATTATTTTTATTTTTGGACCGATAAAGAAATGATTTTAAACCCATTTGATGTAGTAAAGGTAAAGCATATACAAGATAGTGTTTCATATGGAGTTATTGAAGAAATATCACATATTACGGATACAGCGAATTTTCTTACAGATTATATTTCGAATGATTTTGGTGATGTAGATGCAATGGGAAATACGCATAGAATAGGAATGAATTATGTTAAGGCAAAAGTTATTGGAAATACAGATAATGTCTATATTCCAATTATAAACAATTCTTCGGTAGAATTGGCTGATGAAAATGAAGTTTCTGAGGCATTAGGATTAAAAAATGTTAAAAATCCTGTTACTTGTGGGTATTTAGAAATGTATACAGGTGATGTAGATAAAATTACATTACCTGTAAAGATGGATTCTAAATTTTTAATTGGTCCAGAAGGTGCACATTTAAATATATCAGGTATTTCTGGACTTGCAGCTAAGACATCATATGCAATGTTTTTATTGAAAGCTATTCAAGATAAGAGTATAGCTAGAGATTCACATGAAGATGATATTGCTTTTGTTTTATTTAATGTCAAAGGTAAAGACTTGTTAGCCCTTGATGAAAGCAATGATTTTGAAAATGAAAGAGAAAAAGAAGAAACCTATAAATTATATGAAAAATTGGGTATGTCCACCAGTCCGTTCCGAAATGTAAAATATTATTACCCATATTCTATAAATAAAATTGGTAATACATATTTAGGAAGGGATGCATATGAGGATCAAAGGCGGCAAGGTAAAGCAAAATTGTACAAATATTCATATGAAGAAGATAAGGATAATTTGGATTTAATGTTTGCTAGTATGGACGACCCAGCACAAACAATGGATTCAATTATTAATTACATTATAACAAATCAGGGAAGTTTTGGAGGACTAGATGATTGGGAAGATTTCCTTGACGAGATTCAAAAGCATTGTAAAGCAGGCTCGACAGGAGATAAAGAAATAACTGTAGCAAGCTGGAGAAAGTTTAATAGAATTATAAGAAAGTCTATTTACAGAAATGAAATATTTGGGACCTTGCATGACAATAATGAGGAAACAAGGATTGGTGATGAATTAAAACATATAAAGAAGAATGAAGTTTATGTTGTAGATATAGCAAAATTGAACGAGGATATGCAAGGATTTGTATTTGGTAATGCAATTAGAACAATATATGACTTACAACTTGGTCAGTTTAGCGATGATGAGAATATTAATCCGCCTAAAAAGATTGTAATTTTTATTGATGAGTTAAACAAATATGCATCACAAGATACGCCTAAAAGTTCACCTATTCTGCATCAAATTTTAGATATTGCAGAAAGGGGACGTTCTTTGGGAATTATACTTTTTTCTGCTGAACAGTTTAGGAGCGCTATTCATTCACGCGTAACAGGTAACTGTTCAACACATGCTTATGGCAGGACAAATGCTATTGAGATTGCAAAAAGTGATTATAAATATATTCCTCAAGTGTATAAGAATATGATGACACGATTAAAACAAGGTGAATATATTGTACAGAATCCAGTATTTAGGTCATTGTTAAATATTAAATTTCCAAAACCTATATACAAGCAATATAAACAGTAAGGGAGAAATATAATGGCTGAAATAGGAAAAAATATAATTGAAAACCTAACTACTGCTATGTATGAGAATAGTTATACAATATATAGAGAATACATACAAAATGCAGCTGATTCAATTGATAAGGCTGTTGATAAGGCGATTATGAATAAAAACAACGCAGTTATTGACATATTAATTGAGTTTGCAAAAAGACGTATAACAATATATGATAATGCAATGGGAATTTCTCAAAGTAAATTTCGTAATACACTTTCCAATATTGCAGATTCTCAAAAAAATCCGTCGAAGGAAAAAGGTTTTAGAGGAATAGGACGTTTAGCTGGTCTGGCATATTGTGATAAATTGGTCTTTAGAACATCGACTAAGGGAGAAAAAAAAGAATCAATCATGGAATGGAATGGTGCTAAATTAAGACAAATTCTTGCCGACCCAAAGCAACACCCATCTGCCTCTGAATTAGTTGATAGTATTATTGAATGCTTTGAAAATGACTGTGACGAAGAAGAACATTTCTTTGAGGTAGTCTTAGATCATATTATTCCTGAAAGCGATAATCTTTTGGATGAACATAGTGTGATTGAATACTTACAAGCTGTTGCACCAGTACCGTATGCAAATACATTTACACATCGTTTTAAGATACACGAATATGCAAAAAAAGAAGGTTTATCAATAGACGAATATGATATTCAAATAAATGGTAATCCTATATTTAAACCATATAAAAATAATTTATATGAAAAAACAGCAGATAGACAAACCATTTATGATAAGGTTAACGATATAGAGTTTCGTCAATTTAGGACTGATGATGGTCGACTTTTAGGGTGGTTATGGTTTGCTGTTACTAAATATGAAAAACAGATTCCTGCTATTAATAAAATGAGGGGAATTAGAGTACGTAAATGTAATATACAAATTGGAAATGAAGAAACTTTGTCTTATCCTAAGTTTTATAAGGAGTCTCGAGGCAATTATTATTTTATTGGAGAACTGTTTGCTGTAGATGCAGAATTAAGGCCTAATGCAAGAAGAGACTACTTTAATACTAATGCAACATTAAAATTGTTTGAGAGTAAAATAATACCAGTATTTTATAATGAGTTTTATGATTTATATCATTATGCAAATAGAGTAAAGAGCTCATTTAAAAAAACTGTTGAGTATCAAAAAAAAGAAGTGGAATATAAAGAAAAAGTTAAAAACTCAGGCTTTATTGATAGAGAAGAACAAATTGCAGCAGAGAAAGAACTTGAAATAAAAAAGGAAGCGGCAGATAAGGCTAAAAGAACTATACAATTAAGGCAGAAAGATGCTGAAAAAAGTGATATATTAAACAGGGTATTCAAAGAAATTGAATCTACTTATAGTACCAATGAGGAAACGGAAGAAGTACCAATAGAACTTGAAAAAAAGAACAATAAAAAGTATTTGTCGCAATCATTATCAAAATATAACAAGAGAGAACAAAAATTGATTACAAAAGTATACTCAATTATTAAGGCAATTTTACCGAAGGATATGGCAGATATGGTTGTAGCAAAGATACAGGAAGAGTTAAGCAAATGAAAGTTTTGTTAGTTGAACCAAATTATAAAAACAAATATCCTCCTATGGGAGTTATGAAAATTGCTACATATTATAGACGTATTGGTGCAGATGTTACTTTTTTTAAAGGAGATTTAAAAGAGTTAGTATTAAATAATACATATGATGCTTTATTAAAGCAGTTATATGCAAATGATGATACTATTTTTTGGGAGAAATATAAGCCACAAATCTGTTTATTTCTAAAAAAAGGAAATAAAAGTGTTTTTTCTGAAATTCCATTATCTCAAAGCAATCCAATCGTTGGAGAATTACTAAAATATTATAGAAAATTTTATTACAATAAAGAATATTTTAAACCAGAAAATAGGATATATGATAGAGTTGGTATTACAACTCTTTTTACTTTTTATTGGGATATAACTATTGAAACAATTAATTTTGCAAAACAGTTATGTAAAAATGAAAAAGATGTAATGGTAGGAGGGGTATTAGCATCTATTTTGCCTGACCGCGTAGAAGCGGAAACTGGCATAAGACCTTATGTGGGTACACTTAGCACACCAGGAATACTAGATGATAATAATTTAATTATTGACACATTGCCATTAGATTATTCTATTTTAGAAGAAATAGATTATGTGTATCCAACCAATGATGGATATTTGGCATATATGACTAGAGGATGCGTTAATAAATGTAAATTTTGTGCTGTTCCTAAGTTAGAACCTGAGTACAAAAGTTATTTATCAATTACTGATCAAATAAAAATAACCAATGAAAGATTTGGTGGAAAAAAAGACTTGCTTTTGTTGGATAATAATGTTTTAGCTTCAAACCAATTTGAACAAATAGTTGATGAAATTAAAGCCGCAGGATTTACAAATGACAGCGAGTATATTCCTCCTAATTTATTTGAAATTGCAGTTAAAAATTTACGAGATGGATATAATGAGCGTGGTTATTTAAAAGCTATAGTTAAACAATATAAATTGTTAATTCAAAAATATGGAAGCAAAGTTCAGGATATCTATGATTTATTAGAAAGTAAGAATCTTCTAGAAGATTATACAGCGAAAAAAGAATATGTATTTGAAACTTATGCTGCAGTAAAGCCTTATTTTGATAAAATCTATAACAAGAAAGCTCGGAAAAGATATGTGGATTTTAATCAGGGAATTGATTCGAGACTTATAACAGATGCAAATATGAAAAAATTATCTGAAATTCCGGTGCGTCCAGTTAGAATAGCTTTTGATCATTGGAAATTGCATGATATTTATGAAAGTGCGGTGCGAACCGCTGTTAAGAATGGGCATAATAGTTTATCGAATTATGTATTATATAATTTTGAAGATAAACCAATTGAATTATATTGGAGATTAAAATTGAATGTTGAATTGTGCGAAGAACTGGGAGTGAGTATTTATTCTTTTCCGATGAAATATCACCCAATAGAAGATCCTGACTATTTTAGTAATAGGGATTATGTTGGTATTCATTGGAATAGAAAGTTTATAAGGACTATACAAGCTATACTTAATTCAACCAAAGGGAAAGTTGGAAAAGGTTATTCATTCTTTTGTAAGGCATTTGGTAAGAATGAAACTGAGTTTATGAAATTATTATATATGCCTGAAGCAATGATCATATATCGTTTGCATTTTGAAGAAATTGGTCTTACTAATGAGTGGTGGGAATGTTTTCAGAAATTATCTGCCGAGCAATTATCAATAGCAAAACCTATTATTGAAAGTAATGATTTTTCTAAATATGAAGAAAAGGTTTATGATGAGGATGTATTGAAATTGTTATCATATTACTGTATTAAAAGATCGGATGCGGAAAAGGTAATAAAGTCAGATAAATAGTATTAGTATTTTATATGTTGTTTGGTCTTTTGGAAAATTTAAATTATATATTATAAAAATGTATGCATTAGGATATACCTAATGATGTCTATAGGAACATAAAGGGACATAGTAGGTCAGCCCGTTGGAGCTGGCCTTATTTTTATGCCACAAGGAAGTGTATGAAAAGGTGTACTTTAACGAACATTAGAAAATCAGCTTAAAATGTGTTCGTAAAACACTAAAATTATTATGTGAACATATTCAGGAACTGTCATAACCTTTACAAACATAAGGAGGAATCATTTGGACAACAGAACTTATTATTATGCAAGAGTATCATCAACGGAACAGAATCTTGACAGGCAGCTTGATGCTTTCAAAAATATGGGAGCTAACAACCGAGATATTATTACCGATAAAGCAAGTGGTAAAAATCTCGAAAGAGCTGGCTATCAGGCTTTGAAGTCAACTATTTTACGAAAAGGTGATACTCTTGTTGTCAAAAGTCTTGATAGATTGTCAAGAATACTTGTAAGTTTTTATTTGCAAGCAATTCTCGTGTAACTACCACAGCTTATGATATTGGATTTAACAACAGGATTGTTGAGGTTTACCTGGGCAATGTTATACCTAAAGAAAAGCAGGATAAGAATCTCTTAACTAAACTTATGGCTGAAGCACCTGATATTATACATAAGTGTTTAAGCTACTATCTGGAATATAGAAATCGCAACTATATTTTTACAAAGGTAGACGAAAATATTAATGTTCCTACATATAAAAGTATTGAACAGATTGTAGAGGAGTTTGTTAAAAGTCACTTTTATTATCAACCTAATGAAAGTGAGTTATCTATTGATGTGTATGAATGCTTCAATAGGTTTTGTGAAGTAAATAACTATGATTGTTGTATAACACAAGCAAAGCTTACTATTGAACTTAAGAAACTTACATATCCTGATTTTGTTAAATTTGGTCAAATAAGAAAAGGAGATAAGACAGGTAAAGGAATTAAAGGCGTTAAACTGTTGGATTTATGCTAAGTAAGGAGCATATATTGTTATGACAGGAGGCGATAGCCATGACAGAAAATATTGCCAAGTTGCAGGCAAACTACATTGTTGACACTATCAATAAGCTTAACTGCAGTAAAGATGAAAAGCTGAGGCTTGTTGAGTCAATTATTTCAGACTTAAGATACAGCGATATTAAAAAACTTGATGCAGCTATTTAAGAGAAGGACCAAGGTCCTTCTCTAACTTTTTGAAAGGAGGTGATTACACGATGATTGCCATATATTCAAGAAAGTCAAAATACACAGGAAAAGGCGAGTCTATTGCCAATCAGATTGAGCTTTGTAAGCAGTATATAAAGCTGCATTTTGATGATGCTGATTATGCCATATATGAAGACGAGGGGTTTTCAGGAAAAAATACCGACAGACCTCAATTCAAGGAAATGATGCTTGAAATTGACAAAGGAAATATAGACAAGATAGTCTGTTACAGGCTTGACAGAATAAGCAGAAATATGAGTGATTTTGTTAAACTTATTGATTTGCTTAACGAAAAGGGCGTTCAGTTTATTTCCGTCAATGAACAATTCGACACAACTGTTCCTATGGGCAAGGCAATGATGTATATTTCTTCAATTTTTTCACAATTGGAAAGGGAAACCATAGCCGAGAGAATAAGGGATAACCTTATGGAGCTTGCCAAAACGGGCAGGTGGCTTGGGGGAATTACACCTACAGGCTATAAATCTGTTGAGGTAGAAAGTATAGGTATAAACGGCAGGACTAAAAAGGCTCACAAACTTGAAATTGTTGACAGTGAAGCTGAAATAATAAGGCTTATATATGATAAATTTTTAGAAATAGGCTCCCTTTCAAAGCTTGAAACTTACTTTATTAACAGGGATATTAAGACTAAAAACAATATTTATTTTTCACGCTTTGCCTTAAAAAGTATTCTTACAAATCCTGTTTATGCCGCTGCTGATGAGGACAGCTATGATTATTTTAAGGACTATGATATTTTTGCTGACAGAGCCGAATTTAATGGCAATTATGGTGTAATCGCCTATAACAAGACAAAACAGAGCAAAAAGAGGACTAAAATTAATCCTGTTGAGGATTGGATAATAGCTGTCGGAGGGCACAAAGGTATTATTTCAGGCTATGACTGGGTAAGGGTACAAAATATTTTAAACGAAAATTCCCATAAAGCCTACAGAAAACCAAGAGTAAATAATGCACTTTTAAGCGGTATAATTTATTGCAGCTGTGGCAGTCGAATGGGACCTAAAATGGGCAGAAATGGTGCATTTTCATATGTCTGTAGGTTTAAGCTTAAAAGTAATAAGGTCAAATGTCAGGCTGAAAACATCAACGGCATTAAGCTTGATAAAAATATTGTTGAGCTTATTAAAAGCTTTGAATGTGATAAAATAAGTCTTATACGAGAGCTTGAAAAAGGAAAAAAACACATAAAGGGCAGTGTTGAATCAGGTACTGCCCCACTTAGTAAAAAACTAAGCAGCAATAAAAGCGAAATTAATTCTCTTGTCTCAAAGCTTGCCAATGCCAACAGCTCTGTGGAGAAGTACATAATAGATAGAATTAATGTCCTTGATGCTGAAAATACTGATATTGCAAGAAAAATATCAGAGCAGGAAAAGACAGAAAAGGCTGATAAAATGACTGTTCAGCAGATTGAGGAATTTAAGAAAGGGGTTATGAGTTTTTCTGCCTGTGTTGATAATATGAGCTTTGAGGAAAAACGAGCTGCCATAAAAACACTCATAAACAGAGTTACATGGAACGGCAGCAGTGTTGAAGTAATCTTTGCAACAAAGGATATTATAAGCATTGAATGGAATAATATGCCTGACACTAATAAGGGATATGAAACATGGGAAAAGCTGAAATACTGGAGATGTAAAAGAGGCTATCTACAACGAGAAGTTGCAGATGCAGTTGGTATCACAAGGGCAATGTATATGGCTTATGAAAAAAAGAACGGTTTTTGCCCTGCTGAAAGCCTTGTTAAAATAGCTGAATTTTTAGATGTTGATTTTAAGGAGCTTGCTGAGGATTATCATTATTTTCAGCTTGCTGATAACCAGCGGGAAAAATTAAAAACAGCAAGAGAAAGCCTTAGACTTAGTAAAACAAAATTTGCTGAGCTTGTGGGGGTTGACAGAAGTACGGTATATAAGTGGGAAAAGTTTGAGGGTAAGATGAGCAGAAGGGATTACCTTAAAGTAAGAGAGATTACAGAGTTTTGAGGTGTTGCAATTAACGCAACACCTCGTTGGTAAAAAAGAGAGGTTTATTTTTGGTGTAAAAGTAATCTTATTATATTTGGATTTATAATAATAAACAAAAAACGCACGCGTGCGTTTTTTGTTGACAAAACATAACACGCGTGTTATTATTTAATAAATGGGGTGATTATATGGCATTAATAGGCTTTAATGAGGATTTAGTAAATGAATTTAAAAGTGATAAAAATTGTTTATCTGATAGTGAGATAGTTGATGCAGTAGTAGCATTTGCCAATACTGATGGCGGAAATTTGTATCTTGGAGTTGAAGATAATGGAGAGATAACAGGAATTCATAATAGGCATAAAGATATAACTCTGTTATCTGCCTTTATAGCTAATAAAACAGTTCCGCCAATATCTGTTCGTGCAGAAATACTTGATTTAGAATATCCCGTGTTAAAAATTTCTGTACCTAGAAGAACTACAATTGTTGCAACATCAAGTGGCAAAATACAACGCAGAAGAATAAAGGCTGACGGGACACCGGAAAATGTTCCAATGTATCCCTATGAAATAGCTACCAGATTATCTTCTCTTAGTTTGTTGGATTATTCTGCTCAACCGGTTCCCGAAGCTACCTACAATGATCTTGATACAGTTGAAAGGGAAAGGTTAAGAAATATTATCAGAGCTTATCGTGGTGAAGGAATGCTGTTAGAACTTAGTAATGAGGAATTGGATAAAGCCTTGCAATTGGTAGTTAATGATGGCAATGAACTTGTGCCTACCTTTTGCGGACTTTTATTAATTGGGAAAAAAGAAGCTATAAAACGGCATATGCCAACTGCAGAAGCCGCTATTCAAGTTTTAAGCGGAACTGATATAAAAGTAAATGAATCATTTCATTTTCCTGTTTTAGCTGCATTTGAAAAAATTATGGATTATTTCTCTGCTTGGAATAGCAGTGAAGAAATAGAAATGGGTCTTTATAGAATGACCATACCGGATTATGACTCTAAAGCATTCAGAGAAGCATTAGTAAATGCTTTTTGTCATAGAGATTATTCAGTCCTTGGGAGAACTCGTATTCAAATTAATGATGATGGATTGACAATAAGTAATCCGGGAGGATTTATCGAAGGCATAAATGCTGATAATTTATTAGATGCAGAGCCTCATGGTCGTAATCCTGTACTTGCATATGCCATGAAAAGAATAGGTTTAGCTGAAAGAACAGGCAGAGGAATTGATCGTATATATGAGGGTTCTCTTCTTTATGGTCGTATGCTTCCTGATTATTCGCAATCAAACGCTAATATGGTTAAGCTTTATATTCCTAAAGGACCTACGGATAAATCATTTATTGAGATGATTTCAATGGAACAGCAGCGAATTGGAAGATCTCTGCCTATTTATTCTTTATTAATTTTGAATGTTTTAAAACAGATGAATAGGCTGTCTGTTAGTGAAATTTCAAGTGAGTTAAAAATAGATGAAAGCCGTATTCGTGCAGTATTGGAAACTTTAGTTGCATCGGGAATTGTAGAGTCAGGCGGAAACGGCAGAGGACGTTATTATATGCTTAGCTCTAAATATTATAAAAAGGCCAAAAATATTGCTGCATATGTTCGTCAAAAGGATATTGATCCTATAAGGTATGAAGAGTTAGTTATGGAACTGCTGAAGAAAAAAGGAACCGTACGAAGGTCTGATGTAGTAGATTTGCTTCATGTAACAAAATCACAGGCATTTAGAATTCTAAAACGCTTGGCTGAAAATGATAAGATTGTGTTAGACGGTAAGGGAGCAGGCTCAAAATATGTTTTAAAAAAATAAAAAACGCACACGTGCGTTATAAAAACACACGCGTGCGTTTTTGCGTTTTAATAGTTAATATTTAAATCTATGTAACAAAACCTACTCCTTTAAAACAGTTTCTTCCCCAAGCTCAAACAGCAGCTCATCACACTGTGTAATATTTATTTTTTTATTTATGGCGAAAATAATTATACTATCCCTTTTTATACGGGGATAAAGCTCATTAACACCTGCTATTTTAAGAAGTCTTTGGGCATCTGTGATATTAAGTCCCATACCGAATATAAGCTGAATAAGCTTATCACGGGAGGGATTTTTCTTTTTGCCGTCGAAAATTTGGTAGCCATAAATCTGATTAAGTTCAGAATTATTAATAGCTGCATTTTTAGAAATATTATATTTTTTTAGCATATCATCAAGATAATCTGAAAGACTTAAATCAATTAAATCCTCCTTGTTTTCTTCAATATAGGTTTCTATTTCTTCTTCTTGGTTCAATATTTTTAAAAGCTCGTCTGTCGATTTTTGAATATTCATGTTTACCACCTCTGAAATTTATGATATAATATTTTTCATAAATTTGCAATAAAATTTTTGAGAAGGTGATAATTTGAGCTGCTTGGCAAATGAATATGAGCTTAGTCAATATGCTGAAATTGAAGTTTTAGATAAAAATGGTAAGGTTCATATTGTAAAAGATATAAGAGATAAAAGTATATGGGTCAAAAAAGAAATAGATAAGCATAGTTTTTCAGTATACTCAAGGATGAGAGGAATTAAAAATAAAAATATAACTTATATTAAAGATGTATTATGTTGCAATGAAAATTATTATGTAATAGAGGAATACATAAATGGTGTCAGTATTAAAAAGATTATAGAGGATAAAGGTCCTATGGAGCTTAATGAGGTTCGAGGAATTGTTTTGGATTTATGTGATGGTGTAAGCTGTCTTCATTCAAATAAAATAATTCACAGAGATATTACGGCTGCAAATGTTATAATATCAACAGACGGAACAGTAAAGCTTATTGATTTTGGCATTTCCAGAATAAAGAAAGATTACAAGCCACAAGACACAACAATACTTGGAACAGCAGGCTATGCTGCACCTGAACAGTATGGTTTTAATCAGACAGATGTTACATCAGACATATACGCTATAGGTATTCTTATGAATTTTATGCTTACGGGAGAATTCCCTGATAAATGTAAATATAACGGAAAACTGTCTTATATAACAAATACCTGTACAAATATGAATCCCCAAAGCAGGTATCAATCTATCAACGAATTGAAAGTTGATATATGTAGTGCAGTTTTATATAAAAAGGATCTTTTGAGATTACCGGGATTTAGAAGTAAAAAGCCGTGGAAAACTTTTTTATCATTAATGGTATATTTTTTGTTTGCTTTTATTATGATATGCACCATTACATATGAAAATATTAAAGAAATGATATTATTTCTTTGTATTGATTTTGGTATAATTTTAATACCATTTTTTTTAATTTCTGATTATGCTAATTATATTGAGTTAATTCCTTTTATTAAAAATAAAGATAGATTAGTGCGTAGAATTTTTAGTTTTGCATTAGCCTTTATTGTCGTTATTGTTAGTTTTAGTATAATATACTTTTTATGAGGCTGATTATGCTGACAGCATAGTACAAATAAAGCATCTTTTGTTATTATAATGGCAAAAGATGCTTTTATTTTTTATTAAGGAGGATGATTTTTTATGAAAAAGAATTATTTTATGGGATTGTTGGCTTTAACATTATCTGTGTCTATGACAGCGCCTGCCTTTGCAATTACTAAGGCTGAGGCAGAGGCAAGCGGAAAGCTGCCATATTCTGTTGATTACAGGTATCAGCAGGATTATCTGGAGGGTAAGGATGTACCCGAATCAGCCTTGAATTATGAAAAAATGGTAACAAAGTCACAGCTTGAAGCAGCAGGAAAGGGACCTGATTCAGTAAACTGGAGATACCAGCAGGATTATCTTGCAAATAAGCCAATACCTGAATCAGCCTTGATTTACAAGCAGAAGACTGCACAGGCAAGCACCAATTCATCAGGTGAGAAGATGGTAACAAAGTCACAGCTTGAAGCAGCGGGAAAGGGACCGGATTCAGTAAACTGGAGATACCAACAGGATTATCTTGCAAATAAGCCAATACCGGAATCAGCCTTGATTTATAAGCCAAAGACACAATCAAGCAGTTCATCAACACCAAATCAGCTTTTAGAGGATAAGTATAACAAGGGTGCTCTTGGTGAATTGTTCAGCCCTATGACAAATTTGTATAAGAGTATATTTGGTGAAGATGCATATAACAAAAAAATGGGTTGGGATTGATACATAACAATTCAGAACTTTTGACTTCGTCAAAAGCCACGCAAGTGTGTCCGATAAATTTTTCGGTTCAATAATAAGCATCACCTGTTGATATACTGACAGGTGATGCTCTTGTGCTTTTTATATTTTTTTGAAAGCTTTAATATTTTTAATAAGTTTCAGAAGCTCCGTTTGTTCTTCCTCTGATAAAGATGAAAGCTGTGCATTTATTTTATTAAGTGTAGTATTGGTATTGTTAGGTTTAATTTTTTCATCAAAAAGAAAAAGGTCATATATTGAAATATCAAGGGCATTAGCCAGCTTATCCAAAACTTCTACAGTAGGAGATTTTTCAGCTCTTTCAATCTGACCTAAATATGTGGTGCTTATGGAGGATTTGAAGGCAAGCTCCTCCTGACTTATACCGTTTTCCTTGCGAAAAGCTCTAATACGGTGGCCTAAATTTTCTGCAACTTTAGACAATTATATCACTCCCATTCTAAAGTTAATGATAATAAATATATTTAGTTTTTACAAATAACTATAATTTATTAAAAACAATAGCAACTAAAGTTGTTGACAAATTATGTAAATTGTTGTAATATAAAATAAAAAAGAGGAGAAGTTATAATGGCGGGATATAAAAGCATAAGTTGTCCAAGCTGTGGCGCTACTCTTACATCAAGAGTGAGAGTTGATATAAGCAGTGTAAAACATACTAAATGCTCAAAATGTGGCAAGAGTCTTACAGTAGAAACCGGTAATGGAAGGGCAAGAGTAAGATAGTGATTCAGGAGGTATTTATGAATAATACTAAAAAGCGTGTTGAATATATGTGTGTATATTGCGGTCAGCGCCAGGTAAGAGCAAAAGATGCAGGACGACCTATGCCAGGAATCTGCCCGAAAAAATCTAATGGTAAACCACATACGTGGCGAAGAAATAGGGAATTTTAAACATTTTTAAACTATAGAGGATTTAGTTATGCCATTAAATTATAATTTTAAAAACAATGAAAGTGCGGATAAAATAAACCAAACAAACGCAAACACTGTAAATATAAACTCTAAAACAAGAAATTACATAGAAAACCAGAAACAAGAACAGCAATTTAAAATATCGGACCCTAAATATCAAATATCAGACTTGATAATTTCAGATTCTATATATGATGAAATTGTTACTGTGATAAGAGCACAGGGATGTTGGGATATAGTATTTAACAGATGGAACCTGAAATCTGTTATGAAAGATAGGAATAACCTTATGATTAATTTGTATGGTGCTCCCGGTACAGGCAAAACAATGGCAGCACATGCTATAGCATACGAGCTGCATAAAAAAATAATTTGTGTTAATTATGCTGATATAGAGTCTAAATATGTTGGTGAAACAAGTAAAAATCTGACTAATTTGTTTAATTATGCTGTGAATTCACAGTGTATTCTTTTTTTTGATGAGGCAGATGCACTTTTGAGTAAAAGAGTTACAAATATGAGCAATTCCACAGATGTAAGTGTTAATCAGACCCGATCAGTTTTGCTTACATTGTTAAATGATTATAAAGGTATGGTTATATTTGCTACAAATTTTATTTCAAATTATGATTTAGCATTTATGCGTCGAATACAGTATCATATTAAGTTTGAATTACCTAATGAAGATTTGAGGAAACTGCTGTGGAGAAGATATATTCCCTATGAAATGCCAAACGATGTTGACTTTAATGATATTGCAAAAAAATATGATAAGGTTTCAGGCAGTGATATTTCAAATGCTGTATTAAAAGCAGCATTGAAAGCAGCAAAAAATAATGAATATATAATACCTCAAAAGTATTTTGAAGAAGCAATTATCAGTGCTTTAGAAAGCAAGAAAGCAAATGTGGGAGTAAATATAACCGTAGAAAAAAGACAGGTATCAGAGGAATATGCTCTTTCACAGATTAAACGAAACAAACAAACAAATGAGGTGGAAAAATGATATTGACAACTTTGCTTATTGGTGCTGTATTGGCTGCAGGTGTTGCAACATTTTGGAAAGATATTGTAAATTGGTTGAATAGAGCCATTGCTAAGGTAAAAAGTATTGTAAACGGAATAGTTTTTGGTGCAAAAGTTTTTGTCAAAAAAATATCTGAAGGTATTAAAGAAATATCAAGGCACTATTCCAAAAACGGAACACAATGGGAGGAAACTACCGTAACAAAAACTATTTCAGAATCAGAAGTACCTAAGGATATTTTGGAAAAAGCAAAGGCTTACAGCGGCAGGGAAGCAGAAATAACAGATGAGCTTGAGCTTCAGCTTCAGGGATAAGGAGGTAAATTATGGAGGAAAAAAGCAGACTAAACAGGTTTGCACAATCATTTGTATCAGGAGATTTAAAAGAAGGTATTAATGTAATCTGCGAAACCTTGGATGATTTAATAAATAAAATTAGCGGTTGTATAACATTTGATGAATTCTTAGAAAATATATCTAAGTTTGCCGACAGTAAAATTATAGAAACAGAAAAAAAGCACAATTTAAAATATGTAGCAGGCAAATGTAATTTGGAAGCTGATATTAAAGCCGGCTGTGTTATTACAAATTTGGAATTGTATTATAAAAATTCTAATAATGCATGGGTTAAAAACGGCTTTGGAGGAAAGACACAAATAAGCAAATTTACTGATGATTCAATAAATAAGGAAATAAATGACCTTATTAAAAACGGTATGCAGTCTATTTCTGTTATACCACCTAAATAATTTTACTTAAGGATGATTTTATATGTTATACATAATTATAGGTATTATTTTAATTATATTAGTAGTTAATATTATTAAGTATATATTTCAGATAATTTGCGGTATTTTGGCAGCACCATTTGTTTTACTGGGCTATATTCTCAAGTTATTGTGGAAATTGGTTTTAATAATTTGGGCAATTATATGCTTCCCTTTTGAATTAATGTATCGAAAATATTTAGAATTTGCAGATAAGTATGTTAAAAAGGTATTGGATAATTATGAGCTTAGTTTTCAAAATTGCGTTTCATCGGTGCAAGTATATAATCATTGCCGTAATAATGTTTTTAACGGCTTTTTTTTAAGAATTCTTTTTAATGCAGCTATGCGCAAACAACCAAAACCAATTGAATATGTAAGCAACAGGGTACTTTATAAATATAAATTATCTCGAATTTACAATAATGATAATTTATATTATTACCACAATACCGAACAACTGCAGGAAATTTCTGACGAGTGCAAAAATATATTCAATAGAATGGGTATGGCAACATTAGAAGAATATTTATCAGAGGTTACAAAATGTCTGGAAGAAGAAAAAATTAAATATGTAGATACTGTTTTTTCTATATTTAAATTACAAAATGTGTTTTATTCAATTATTATTTTCTCAAAAAAGATATCAGAGGAAATTTTATTGGAGGATCCAAGCGGCAAGCCGTTTACATTATATAAAGCAAAACATCCTGCACCAGAGTGTACAAATTATGTCAAACGTGAAATTTCATTAGACTAAGATAGTTAAGCTTTTTGATGTACATATCCGTTACGATGCAAACAACATAGATTCAAAATTTACTGTTGAAATCTATGACTAAAATTCAGGTGAGGTTGTAAAATAAAGGATATGCAGGTGTATAAGGAACATTATGAAAATTAAATACTATTTTTATAAAAAATTTCCTAAATAGTACGTTGATACAATGGCAATATATTAACTTAAATATATGAAGAAGTAATATTTGTTTGCATTAATTTGAAAAAATTTTCCATTTATTTAGGAAAGGATAATCTGATGTTTTGCTAAATAAGCTGTCAATTAATATTTTTTACAAACGTAAACCCCATTTTCAAATGAAGATGGGGTTTATTGACAATCTGAAACATAGGTATGTTTACAATATTATATAATATATTAATTCTGTTTTTTATAAAATAAGCAAAGTTGCATTAGGGCTAAATTAAGACTATAATTGTATTTAACCCTATGCAATCAGATTAAAATAATTTTATTTAGGTATAATTGTAATTTTACACTCAGGATATTCCCTCATAAAGTCATTAATTAATGACAAAAATCGTTCTCCAAGAATTTGGTTATAGTCGGTCAATCTATTTATGCCGATAATTTCTATAGGCTTTTCAGAATCAATTTCCCATCTAATGCAATCCCATACAGCATCCATATTTCTGCCAAAATAAGGAGGAAAGTAAAAGCCGCTTTCGATAACATCATAAAACTTTTCCACGTCATCCTTACAGTTTGTAAAGTCAAGAGTGTATTTGTCAATAAAATAAGTCATATATGTTGCTGTTGATTTAATTGGTATGTGATAAAAATTATCAAGTATAAGTTCCAGTATATCAGCTTTCTCATCGGGTTTTAAGGACAAAGCCCTGATTTCTTCAATATCTACCTTCAGCTTTTCATTTTCTCTGTAAGTGAAAACATATTCATCATCCCAGTATTTTACATAAATTTTTCCGTTTTCAATTCTCATTTTAAGTACCTCCTATCTCAAAAATTGAAATTTGTCAATATATCTCCCGATATATTTATAAAAAATTAATAAATTTATATATTATCACCCTAAATGGTGTTAATAATTGATTATTTTTATATGCCT
>DBGCRA010000141.1:0-24610 GCA_048359195.1 Candidatus Gallispira sp. | reverse complement strand
TATGATAATATTAATAATAAATTATTTTACAATTTAAATGATACTGAAAAGGTTTTTTTATAATTTTATTTAGAATAAGGAGGAAAATAAATGAACAGATTAATTTTATTAGGTAGAATGGTGAGAGATCCCGAGGTTAGATATAATCAGGCAGCAGAGCCTTTAGCGGTTTGCAGATTTGCGGTAGCTGTTGACAGACCTTATTCAAAAAATAGACAGGAAGGCGAGCCAACTGTTGATTTTATTAACTGTGTATGCTTTGACAAACGTGGCGAAAACATTGGTCAATATTTCCGCAAGGGCAACAGAATTGCTGTTCAGGGAAGATTACAGGTTAATAATTATACCGACAAACAAGGTAACAAAAGATATTCAACTGATGTAATAGTTGAGGATTTTGAGTTTGTTGAATCTAAATCTGAAAAAGAATTACATAATAATAGTGATAGTACAGTTTCATCAGTTACTAATTCTACTTCAGGATTTAGCGTTTATAATGATGCGGAAGATGGGAATTTACCGTTTTAAGTATTTCTATATTTCAGACAAAGAGAGAGGGATAAAAATGCAAACTAATATACATAATTTTGATTACTTTTATGGAATCGAAGCTGATCAATTTTCATTCTACCGTATTCCAAAAGAGTTATTTACGAATACATATTTTAAAGGTCTTTCTGCAGAAGCTAAAATATTATATGGACTTATGCTCGATCGTATGAGTTTAAGCCGTAAAAATAATTGGCTTGATGCTGAAAACAGAGTTTATATTATATTTAAAAATGAAGAAGTTAAAGAGGAACTTTCTTGTGGAAATGATAAAGCAAGTAAATTGTTTGCAGAACTTGAAAAATATAATCTTATATCACGAAAAAAACGAGGTCAGGGACATCCGTCTTTAATATTTGTAAAAAATATATATTCATCTATAAGTAATGATGAAAATGCAGATGTTAATGATGAGGATGCTGATAGTGATAATGAATATGTTCCGAATTCTAATCAGCAAGATTTTAATGAAGATGAGCAAGGCGAGGTTGCGTCTCAAAATGACTATACTGATTTTAATGGTGAATATTACGAATTTGAGAAATCCGAAAATCGGAATTCAAGAAATCCTAAAAACGGAACTCAAGACTTCCGAGAACCAGAATTTAAGACTTCCGAAAATCGGAATTCAAGAAATCCTAAAAACGGAACTCAAGACTTCCGAAAATCGGAATGTAATAATACTAATATTATTAATACTGAGTTTAGTGATATTAATTTAAATATAACCAACCAAACCATACCTAACAACTGTAAGGATGTTAGTAGGGTAGATAAGGTGGAGCTTTATGAAAAGTATTTTGAAGTTATAAAAAAGAATATTGACTATGATTACTTAGTTTCATTGAAGCATTTCTGTCCGTCTGAAATACATAGGATTAATGAAATTTTGAATATTATTACAGATATGGTTGTATTTAATGATAAGCCTGTGTTAATCAACGCAGTAAATTATCCACCTGAAATAATTAAATCAGTGTTTATGAAATTGAATAGTCGCAATATATTATATGTTTTAAATTCACTTGATGAGTCAAAGGCTGAAATTAAAAATATCAAAAAATATATAATATCAATGTTATATAATTCAAGATTTTCAATAGAGAATTATAATACCGTAAAGGATAATCTTGAGTATTGTTAGATGCTGTTTACATCTAAATATTTTTTCTTTTTGGAGGCTATTATGACTAACATACATAGAATGATTTCAAAGACAAAGCCTTAATACACGATTATTTCTTCAAAAAATCACTTGATAAGGTGCGTAGCGGCGGTGTTATTGCATTTATTACAAGTAAGGGTAACTCTGTAGGTTTTACATAGTTATTATAAACAAGGGTATATCTTGCAAGAGTATTATGGGCGGTGTGGACTTTAACATAATCGAAAAGCCATGTTTTCATCAACTCCCCTAATGTCATTTTATCATAATCTATTTTGGTAGTTTTGCAGTTGATTAAAATTGTATTTAGAAAGGAGTTGGATCATTATGAGAAAATACATGCTGACAAAATGCGAACGGGAAACGATTGTTTTATTCAACGAAGCGGAGCCGACCGCAAATATTTACACCAACAACACCGCCTTGAAAAACCGGCTTGCAAAATTCAGTAAAGAAAATCCGGGTATCGCAAATCTGAAAACAGAATACCCCTGCGGCGGCATGTCATACGAGGTTGACAAACGGCGGCTGTCAATTCGTTTGACCACGCCATATAGCGAGGAACGGCGAAACGCCGCAAGAAAATACGCACAGGAGCATAGCATAGTTTCCAACCTCAACCGTACATATAGAGTGCAGGAACGAATGATTTTAGGTGAAAATTACAGGTCAAGACTTGTATTCGGGCAAGGGAAATTCTGATTCTGATACAGGGTATATAAATATATTATTATATTTGTTTTACGGATAAGGACATTGACTATGTAAAAAAGCCTTTGCATAAACAAAGACTTTTTCATTACATCTACGCATTTTTTGTTTTATAAGCTTCACCCCAAGCAAACATTGAATCAAGTATAGGTTTTAGACTATACCCTGTTTCAGTTAAAGTGTATTCCACTCTCGGAGGGACTTCGGGAAAAACCTCGCGAGTTAAAAGCCCGTCCTCCTCCATAGAGCGAAGATTTGCGGTTAATACTTTTTGTGATATATTTCCTACCGAACGCTTTAATTCTCCGAAACGTTTTGTTCCTTCAAGCAAGTCGCGTACAATAAGCACTTTCCAACGGTCAGATATTAGCATTAGAGTAGTTTCCACAGGGCAAGCGGGCAATTCTTTTTTCATACTATATAACCTCCTTTGTAGTATCTAAAAATCACTAAGGTTCAAATCGTTCTGTACAGATATATTATACAGCTTACAGCTATGATTGTCAATAAGCAATATAGTTACCAAAAAGAAACTACGGCACAATAAAGTGCGTACTTTACAAAATTGCGCCGGCGTTTTAAGATATATATAGGGAAAGGCGGGATTTTTATGAATAAAGTTGATTTATTTAAGTTTTTACAGAAAGATATTCATACCGTTGTTATGGCTACGGTAAATGAATATGGCTTACCTGAAACAAGGGTAATTGATGTAATGCTTTATGATAATGAGGGAATTTATTTTCTTACTGCAAAAGGAAAACGATTTTATGACAGCTTGATTAAAAATAATTATATATCCGTTTCGGGATTTAAGGGTAATGTTACATTATCCTCCGTTGCAATATCCGTATGCGGATATGTTACAGAACTTGGCGATAAATTACTCGAACGTATTTTTACAGAAAATTCTTATATGAATGAAATTTATCCTACAATACAGAGCCGACAAGCTCTAACCGTTTTCAAGCTATGTAGCGGAACAGGTGAATATTTTGATTTATCAAAAAAACCGATTGAACGATATAGTTTTTCATTCGGGAATACAGAAAGCATACAACACGGATATTTTATAAATAATAATTGTATTGCTTGCGGAAAATGTGCGGAGGTTTGTCCTCAAAATTGTATTGCCATTGATGAACAACAAGCTATGATAAATCACAAAAATTGTCTGCATTGCGGAAATTGCTTAAATATCTGCCCTTTTAATGCCGTAGAAAGGAAATGATGAAAATGACGCAGACAGAGCGACTAATTTATTTAATAAACTATCTCATAAATGAACAGACACAATATTCTGATATACAAATACCAAAAAATACATCTGATAAAAAGCGGCTTTTGCGTTCGCTTGTGAATGTAAGACCACCGATAAAGGCAGATGGCGCATTTCTCAAAATCCAGAATGAATATTTACAGCTTGAAATTGCAGAAACAGGTGTTACGGATGTCGAAGATCTCCCATTTATACAAAACCGTATATGCTTATGGCAGGGCGATATTACAACACTGAAATGCGGTGCTATTGTAAACGCCGCAAACAGCCGTATGCTAGGCTGTTTTGTACCTTGTCATAAATGTATTGATAACGCAATTCACACTTATTCCGGCATACAGCTTCGCTTAGAATGTGAACAGCTTATGCAAAAACAAGGCTATGATGAACCGACAGGGCAAGCGAAAATCACAAAAGCGTATAATCTGCCTTGTAATTATATCATACACACAGTAGGACCGGTTGTAAGGGGAAAATTGACAAAAACGGATTGTGAATTGCTGACCTCTTGCTATAAATCGTGTCTTGAAACGGCGGAGCAACACAAAATAAAATCCATAGCTTTCTGCTGCATATCAACGGGCGAATTTCGCTTTCCGAATGATAAAGCGGCAGAAATTGCCGTTAAAACAGCTAAAGAATACCTTAAAAATTCGGATATAGAAAGGGTGATTTTCAATGTTTTTAAGGACGAGGACAAAGCAATCTACACAAGACTTCTTGGATAAAATAGAATTACTGAAAAATAAACTTGAAACCGCTGACGCAATTTTAATCGGAGCGGGAGCAGGGCTTTCCGCATCGGCGGGGCTTACCTATTCGGGCGAAAGATTTGAACAGCATTTTTCCGATTTCAAAGAAAAATACGGAATAACTGATATGTATTCGGGTGGGTTTTATCCATTTGACACATTGGAGGAATATTGGGCATGGTGGAGCAGACATATATATGTAAACCGTTATGGAGTTGAAGTCGGGAAACCGTATAAGGATTTGCTTAAAATTGTAAAAGACAAAGATTATTTTGTACTGACAACAAATGTTGACCATCAATTTCAGCTCGCAGGTTTTGATAAAAAACGTCTATTTTATACGCAGGGCGATTACGGTTTATTGCAATGCTCCATGCCTTGCCACAACGAAACATACAACAATGAAAGCATTGTACGTCAAATGATTGCAGAACAAAGAAATATGAAAGTCCCAACCGAGCTTATACCCCGCTGTCCGAAATGCGGCGAGCCTATGACAATGAATTTGCGGTGTGATGATACCTTCGTGCAAAACGATGGTTGGTACAAGGCGGCAGAAAGATATAATCTATTTGTAAATCGTCATAAGGACTTGAATATAGTATTTCTTGAATTAGGTGTCGGTGCAAACACTCCGGCTATTATAAAATATCCATTCTGGCAAATGACAGTGCAAAATGTAAATGCGACATATTCTTGTCTTAATTTAGGTATGGCGGTTTGCCCTGTTGAGATAGAGCAAAATTCAATTTGTATTGATGATGATATTGGAAATGTGCTGTCTGAACTTTGCTGATATTTTAAGTTTGAAAAATTTAAAAAAAAACAAAAAAATTTTTATCCCACGAAAAACCGCATAATCTTTAAAAAGTAACCATTTGGTAACTACCCAATAGTAACTGACAGGTAACTACGGCACAATAAAGTGCGTACTTTACAGGTTTTCAAGGGGCTGTTATAATGTAATAAAGATAAAGAGATGAGCGTACGGCATCTTAAATCTGAAAAATAATTTTTAGAATATTATGGAGGAATTTTATTATGAAAGTAGCAGTAGTATGTGCAAACGGAAAAGCAGGTAAGTTAATCGTAAAGGAAGCAATCGACAGAGGTCTTGATGTAACAGCGGTTGTTCGTGGCGAAAATAAGAGCAAGGCAAAACAGGTAATCGTAAAGGATATATTTGACCTTACAACAGATGACTTAAAGGATTTTGACGCAGTTGTAGACGCTTTCGGAGCGTGGACGCCGGAAACACTTTCGCAGCACAGCACAACATTAAAGCACTTATGCGATGTTTTGTCCGGAACAGATATAAGACTTGTGGTAGTCGGCGGTGCAGGCAGCTTGTATGTTAATCCCGAACATACAGCGTGTGTCTCTGACGGCGCAGATTTTCCGCCGGAGTTTTTACCGCTGGCAAAAGCACAAGGTAAGGCTCTTGCGGAACTTCGTGAACGAAATGATGTGAAGTGGACTTTCATAAGTCCTGCCGCCGATTTTCAGGCAGACGGTGAAAAAACAGGCGAATATATCTTAGGCGGTGAGGAATTGACGCTCAATGAAAAAGGCGAAAGCATTATAAGCTATGCCGATTATGCCGTTGCTATGGTTGATGAAATCACAAAAGGCAATCATATTCAACAGAGAATAAGCGTTGTCAGAAAATAAAAATTTCGCATATAAATATTGACAGTATAAAAGCAGTGGCTTTGATTTATTTAAAGGCTGCTGCTTTTTGTTTGTAATAATACAATAACTTACTGTTGTTCTGCGCTATTCAGTATTAAAAGGTGAGATGAATTATGAAGAAAATTTAGGAGGATGTCATTTGAATGAAAATAAAATACACACGGATTAAAGAAAAATATTTTATCAATACATTACATAAATTATATTTATAGGAAGTTAAAACTTCCTATGGCTATGCTCTCTTTGTTCCCATAGCACTTGCTGACGCAAAGAATATAAATACCTCGGCTAACACCTCGGTAACTTATCTTTGAAAATCAAAAGCAAGTAGTTTGAAATTCGGTGTTAAGTGGGACAGTGAAATGTACAGAGTTGTATATTCCATATATTAATTAAAAAAGTGAGAACGGTTTTTTAATTCTCACTTTTTATATTTTTAAGCATTTCGCTTACAGATTTATTGTTTACAGGGTTTATTGCGTAAGGGGCAATTTCGTTAAGAGGTTCAAGTACAAAAATACGGTTTTCCATATCAATATGGGGTATTGTAAGATTTTTGGTGCTTATTATTTTGTTGTCATATAGAACTATATCTATATCAAGGGTTCTTGGCCCCCAGTGGATTTCACGTTTTCTTTTTGCATTTGCTTCAATTTCATTAACTATGTTTAAAAGTTTATGGGGTGAGTATATAGTTTCAATTTCAACACAGCCGTTTAAAAATTCATCCTGTTTTGTGTAACCATAAGGATCTGTTGCAATATATGATGACACCTTTTTTACTTTTATGTTTTTATCTTTTTTTAGAGATTTTACGGCAAAGTCTAAATATGCTTTTTTATCTCCCATATTTGAGCCTATGCTAAGATAAGCTTTGCTCCATTTTTTAAATACTTCAACGGCAACTGTCTTTAAAGGCAGACCTATAGGGGCAGATGGCTTTTCTATTTTTATGCGTGTTGCTTTTACATTAAATCTAATAAGTATTTCATCGGCAAGACGATATGCAAGAGTTTCAATAAGCTTAAAAACATTTTCTTTTACATATTCTGTTATAAATTCCGCAACCTCTGCATAATTAACTGCATATTTAATATCATCACTTTCGGCTGCTGTCTCGAAATCTGTATCCATTTCACAGCTTACAAAAAATCTCTGTCCGAGTATATTTTCTTCTTTTAATACTCCGTGTCTGCCAAAGCAGTCAAGATTTTCTATAATAACTTTTCCCAAAATTACCACCTGCCTAATATTTTTTCTGTCATAAGTATTGCTCTTTTGTTTTCTTTAACATCGTGTACTCTTACAAAAAGGGAGTTTTTAATTACCGCAATTACACTTGTTGCAATAGTGCCTTCAACTCTTTCATTTACAGGCAAATTAAGAGTAAGGGCAATAACTGATTTTCTGGAGGTACCTAAAAGTACAGGATAACCTAAAACATCAAGCGCTTCAAGTTTATTTATAATTTCAAGATTGTTTTCATAGGTTTTACCAAAGCCTACTCCGGGATCAAGTACAATTTTATTTTTGTCAACACCGTATTTTTCGGCTATAGAAAGACTTTCTCTTAAATCGGATATTACATCTTCCATATAGTTATTGTAAACAGCTTCTTTTCTGTTGTGCATAAGACAGCAGGCTAAGTTATACTCTGCTGTTACTTTTGCCATACTTTCATCATATTTAAAGCCCCATATATCGTTTATAAGATCAGCACCTGCCTTAGCAGCTTCTTTGGCAACACCTGACTTATATGTGTCTATTGAAAGAGGTATATCAAAATTTGCCTTTATCTTTTCAATAACAGGAACAACTCTTGAGATTTCTTCTTCGTCACTAATCATTGTGTAGCCCGGGCGAGTGGATTCGCCTCCAATGTCTATTATATCAGCGCCTTCGTTAATCATTTTTTCGGTATGCTTAAGAGAAGCATCAATTGTATTGTGAGTTCCGCCGTCACTAAAGCTGTCGGGGGTTACATTAAGTATACCCATTACATAAGTTCTGTCCTTAAATTCTTTATTACCTATTATCATAATAATCTCCTAGTATTTTATATATTTGTTGCGTTTTTCCTCCTGCCAGTAACATTCGGATTGTGCCTTACAGTTAAAGCACTGTCTTGACAGCTTGTCAGCCATACATATTACATCGCTTAAATTGTTAAGTTCAGTTACATTTTTTCTGTGATTTAATATTGCATTTTTAATTTCTTCTATATAATTGTTGCTGAAATTACATTCTTTAAGTATTTTTTCTGCGATATCAGCACCCTTTGAGTCATGCTCCTTATCTGCAAATGCTCTTCCGGTATCATGTAGGATGGCAGCAGAATATATAATGTCCTTATTTATGTCTAAATTATTTTCAAGTGTAAGTATATAGGCTATTCTTGCTACATCAAGACAGTGGTCAATGCCGTGACAGCAAAAAATTCTGTTTTTTTCATTTTCCTCTATTGTTTTTATGATTTTTTTAAAGAGGGCGTTTTCAATTATTTTGTTGTACATATTTCCTCCTTAAAAATATTGTATATTTCTCTCATAAATGAAAGAGAGCCGAATACAAGTATATTTTCGTATTCAAGTGCCAATTTGACTGCCTCCCTTATTTCGGCACAGGCTGTAACGTTTTTGTTGTATTTACTTATAACTTTTGAATATTCTTCTGCACTTAATGCTCTTGGACTTTCTGATTGTATTGTAAATATTTTTGAGGCATAAGGGGCAGTTATTTCTGCGATTTTGTCATAGTTTTTGTCTTTTAATACACCTGTTATATATACAATTTCCTTGTTTTTTAAATATAATTCAATATTATCCCTTAAAGCTAAGGCACCATGGGGATTATGTGCACCGTCAATAATTATTAAGGGCTTTTTGCTTATTATTTGAAAACGGCAGTTCCATTGTGCATTTTTAATGGAACTTGGAATATTTTTTATTTTGTACCCCATATTGTTGATTTCTTCAAGTGTTTCTATGGCTATACAAGCATTTTCAACCTGAAATTTACCGGGCATAGATATTTCAATATTTTTATAATTTTTGTAATCAAATGTTGTTTTTTCTATGTTATAGGTAATGTTATTTGCCTTTGCTGTAAAAATTATTTCTTTGCTGTGTTTTTGCAATATTTCATTAATTGGTGGCTGTTGGCTTGCAGATACTGCTATATTTTTAATTATACCTGCTTTTTCCTTTGCAATTTCTTCTATTGTGTTTCCCAGAAATTTAGTATGGTCTAAGGCTATTGGAGTTATGACGGCAATGATTTTGTCTGTAATATTTGTTGCATCAAGTCTGCCTCCCATACCTGTTTCAATGACTGCAAAGTCACAATTTTTTTTGTTAAGCCAGTAAAAGGCGATGGCTGTTTCAAGCTCGAATACAGTTGGTTTGCAGTCGGATTGTTCAATTAAAGATTTCACTTCAGATACTGTTTCTGTAAGTTCTTCTTCACTTATCCATTTATTATTATATGTCAGTTTATCTCTGTAGTCAAGGACAGCAGGGGAAATGTAGCGACCTACATTGTAACCGTTTTTTATAAGACCTTCTGAAATAAAAGCACCTACTGAACCTTTGCCGTTTGTGCCTGCAATGTGAATTGTCTTAATTTTCTTTTCGGGATTGCCTAAAAGGGTGCAAAGCTTTTTCATATTGTCAAGCCCCGGAATTATTTTGTTTTCTGAGCTTTTATTAATATATTCTATTGCGTTTTCATAAGTCATAGTATCACCTTAAAACAATAATGGGTATTTCAATAGTATAGCACAAAATTTTAGAAATGTATATATTCAAGTTTAAATTTATGATATAATAAATTATTGTTTAGCAGATTAGTTACTCTATAAATTAATATGTATAGCCGTGCTAAACAAACGTGAGAACCTTGCCATTTAGGCAAGGTTCTCACGCAAATTCAAAAGCTGCCAATTTTGCTTGGTGCAAAAACGATTTTTTATTATAGAATAAGGAAAAATCACGTTTTTGCACAGCATCGCAGTCGTTGTCTGTTATATTATTATAAAATAATATAACAGACAAACTTTGTGCGACCGCAAAATGCTTTTGAATTATTAACTTAATAAAATATTAATAATAAACCTGTTTACAACAAAAGGAAATAATGCTATACTAAAAGATAGAGAATTGTTAGGTTGTGAACAATTCTCTGATTTTTATGTGAAGGGAGAATAATATATGATAAAAACATTACTATGCCGGATTAAGCAATACAAAAAGGCATCTTTACTGGCTCCGCTTTTTTCAGCCTTAGAGGTAGTTATGGAAATGTTAATACCTCTTGTTATGGCTCAAATTATAGATAAAGGTATTGAAGCGGGGAATATAAACAATGTTTATATTTACGGTGCCATAATGCTTATTATGGCAATGTTCAGCCTTGCCTTTGGTGCATTGGCAGGTAAATATGCAGCGGAAGCATCAACAGGATTTGCCTGTAATTTAAGAGAGGCTATGTATGAAAATATACAGACATTTTCTTTTTCAAATATAGACAGATTTTCAACATCAGGTCTTGTTACAAGAATGACTACTGATGTTACAAATGTGCAAAATGCCTGTCAGATGATATTAAGAATGTGTATAAGAGCACCATTTATGCTTATATGTGCATTGATAGTTTGTTTTTTCATAAATGCTAAATTGAGCCTTGTATATGTTGTGGCAATTTGTTTTTTGGGAATTATATTGTGTACAATTATCAAAAAGGCTATGCCTTTGTTTGATGCAGTATTCAATAAATATGATGACCTCAATGAAAGTGTGCAGGAAAATGTTTCTGCAATAAGGGTTGTAAAGGCTTATGTAAGAGAAGATTATGAAAAGGAAAAGTTTAATGGTGCCGTAAATAATCTTTACAGACTTTTTGTTAGTGCTGAATCTATTCTTGCAAATAACGGTCCTGTTATGATGACGGCAGTATATGGCTGTATTCTTGCAATTTCTTGGTTTGGTGCCAAGATGGTTGTACATAGTAATCTTACCACAGGTGAATTAACAAGTATGTTTACTTATGTTATGAGTATTATGATGTCATTAATGATGTTGTCTATGATATTTGTAATGCTTACTATGAGTGCTGCCGGTGCAAGAAGAATTTCAGAAGTTTTAAATGAAGCACCTGATATTACCAATAGTGAAAATCCTATTATGAATGTAGCTGACGGAAGTATTGATTTTGAAAATGTTGCTTTTTCATACAAAAAGGGCAATGGTGAAAATGTACTTGAAAATATTGATTTTCATATTAAGTCAGGCGAAACTATTGGTATTATCGGCGGTACAGGCAGCAGTAAATCAAGTCTTGTAAATTTAATATCAAGGCTTTATGATGTTAAATCCGGTGAAGTAAAGGTCGGAGGAATTAATGTTAAAAATTATGATTTGGAAACATTAAGAAATCAGGTTTCTGTTGTTTTACAGAAAAATGTACTTTTCAGCGGTTCTATACTCAATAATCTTCGTTGGGGTAATGAAAATGCTACTGAAGAAGAATGTATATATGCCTGTAAACTTGCTTGTGCTGATGAATTTATTGAAAAGCTGCCCGATAAATATAATACTCATATTGAACAGGGCGGTACAAATGTGTCAGGCGGTCAGCGTCAGAGGTTGTGTATAGCAAGAGCACTTTTGAAAAATCCTAAGATTTTAATACTTGATGACTCAACAAGTGCTGTAGATACTGCTACAGACGCAAAAATAAGAGAAGCCTTTGCAACAAAGATACCTGATGTTACAAAGATTATTATTGCTCAAAGAATAAGCAGTATACAGGATTCCGACAGAATTATAGTTTTGGATGAAGGAAAAATAAATGGTATAGGAACACATGAAGAATTAATAGAAAATAATTACATTTACCAAGAGGTATATTACTCTCAGATAAATGGCGGCGGAGATTTTGACAGAAAGGGGGATGAATAATATGCAGGAAATGAGAAGAAGGAATATGGGACCAAGGGAAAAGGTTGAAAACCCCGGCAAAATATTAGGCAGAATTTTTGGAGTAATTTTAAAAAAATACCGGTTTCAGTTTATTATAGTTATTATTGGCATAATAGGTTCAGCATTTGCTACGGTAAAGGGTACTGTATTTATGCAAAGTCTTATTGATGATTATATTCTTCCAATGACAAGGGAGAGTAATCCTGACTTTTCGTCTTTAGGAAATGCTTTATTAAAAGTTGCTTTGGTTTATGTTATTGGTGTATTATGTAATCTTACTTATCAGAAAATAATGGTATATGTATCTCAGGGTACTTTAAGAAATTTGAGAATTGAAATATTCAATAAGATGGAATCTCTTCCAATTAAATATTTTGATACTCATGCCCATGGTGATATAATGTCCGTATATACAAACGACGTTGATACATTAAGACAGCTTATAAGTCAAAGTATACCTCAGCTTATAAATTCAGCGGTATCCATTGTCAGTGTGTTTACAAGTATGATTATACTTGATATTCCGCTTACGGTTGTTACTGTTGTAATGGTATTGCTTATGCTCAGGGTTTCCGGAAAAATCGGAAGCAAGTCAAGCAAGTACTTTGGAGAACAGCAGAAGGATTTAGGTAAGGTAAACGGTTACATTGAGGAAATGATAAGCGGTCAAAAGGTAGTAAAGGTGTTCTGCCATGAGAATGAGTGTATAGAGGACTTTAAAAAGCTTAATGACGAATTAAGAGAAAGTGCTTACAGTGCTAACAAATTTGCCAATATACTTATGCCTATTAATGCTAATATAGGCAACATAAGCTATGTTTTGTGTGCAATTATTGGTGCGGTTCTTGCTTTAAGCGGACTTACGGGAATTACCCTCGGTACTTTGGTTGCTTTCCTTTCATTAAACAAGAGTTTTAATCAGCCTATTATTCAGGTGAGTCAACAGTTAAACAGTATTGTTATGGCTATGGCAGGTGCAGACAGGGTATTTAAACTTCTTGATGAAACTCCTGAAGTTGATGAGGGTAAAAATATACTTGTAAATGTAACGGAAAACAGTGACGGAACTCTTGCTGAAAGTGATAAAAGAACAGGTACTTGGGCATGGAAAAAGTCTACCGGCGATGGAAACTTTGAGCTTATAAAACTTGAAGGCGGAGTAGTATTTGATGATGTTGACTTCGGCTATAATGAAAATAAAATTGTTCTCCATAATATTAAACTTTTTGCTGAGCCGGGACAGAAGATAGCCTTTGTAGGAAGTACAGGTGCGGGAAAGACAACAATAACAAACCTTATTAACAGATTTTATGACATACAGGACGGTAAAATCAGATATGATGGCATAAATATAAATCACATTAAAAAGGCTGATTTAAGACGTTCATTGGGAATTGTACTTCAGGATACCCATTTGTTTACAGGTACGGTGCTTGAAAACATAAGATTTGGCAGACTTGATGCTACAGATGCAGAGTGCAAGGAGGCAGCAAGACTTGCAAACGCTCACAGCTTTATAGTAAGGCTGCCTGAAGGGTATAATACTATGATTACAGGTGACGGAGCTAATTTAAGTCAGGGACAAAGACAGCTTTTAGCAATTGCAAGAGCAGCTGTAGCTGACCCTCCTGTACTTATTTTGGATGAGGCTACAAGCTCTATTGATACAAGAACAGAAAGCCTTGTTCAGCGAGGTATGGATCAGCTTATGAAGGGCAGAACTACATTTGTTATTGCTCACAGACTTTCCACTGTACGTAATTCGGACTGTATAATGGTACTTGAAAACGGCAGAATTATAGAAAGAGGAAGCCATGATGACCTTATTGATAAAAAGGGCAAGTATTATCAGCTTTATACCGGTAATTTGGCTGAAGAACAGTAAATTAGAGTTTATTTCACCAAAGGTGAAATAAACTTTAATTTATAAGCAATAAGTAATAGGTAATAGATAATTTATGAATTAAAAATATATAAAATAAAACATTATGAAAACATTAATTATAAACGGCTCTCCAAGAAAAAACGGAGATACAATGTATTTTATAAATAAAATAAAAGAAAAAATCCAATGCGACATTATAAATGCTTATTACATAGCCTTTTCACCCTGTATTGACTGCAGGCAGTGTGTGGATGGAAAATGTATTTATAATGATAAGGTGACGGGGCTTTTTAATAACATTGACAATTATGACAATATTATTGTAGCGACGCCTCTTTATTTTAATCAACCCACAGGTCAGCTTATGTCTCTTATGTCAAGGACACAGATTTTTTTTAACAGCAAAAAGAGCCTTAAAGAAAAGAAGGGCTATGTAATTGTTGTTGGTGGAGGCGACTCTGTTGTAAATTCTGCTGATGCAGAAAAAACCATAAGAATAATGTTAAGAGGGTTGAACGTAAAGGTTGAGGGGTATGTAAGGTGCCTGCATACGTCCACTGTTAAGCCCTGCGACGATATTGAAGCGAAAAGGGAACTTGACAATATAATAAATGAACTGTTGTGAAAGCTTATGGTTTTGATATTTAAAGGAGTGTTTTTATGAAGGGTAAAAAATGTATTATTTATTTTATAATCTTTATATGTATAATTGGCAGTGGGGCAGCAGGAGTTTGTGCATATAATAATTATTCTCGGGAAAAGAAATATGAACGTGAAGCTAAGAACAAAGCTTTCAAAGAAAGCCTGACAGTGCTAAATAAACGTCTTGAAAAAATTGATTATACAAGAGTAAATGAGAAGGAAATTGAAGAAACTACGAGTTCTAAAAAAACAGTGAAGGAATTTATTAGTAAAAGTAGTGAAAAAATAACGGAAAAAACAACAAGTAAATCCAATTCAAAAACAGCAAAAAAATCTGATATGTCTTTGGAAAAAAGTATGTCAGAGAGCGGTAATAAAAAAATAAAGAGCAGTGAGCAGTTGCAAAAGGAGTACGATGAGTTAAATGAAAATCCTCCTAAACTTTTGATTGCTTGTAAATCATGTGGAGGAGTTGATTATAATACCTGTTCTGTATGTTATTCCGGTAAAATAATAAATTCTGATTTTTCTGACGAGCTTAAAAAATGGTCTGATAAAAAGGAGGCAATTCTGATTCAGCTTGGCTGGAATAAGGATGATGCAGAGCAACAATGCCTTGACGAAGAAATTGCTGTTAAGGAAAAGTATGATTTGTCTGATTACGAAAACAAGGATAGTTTGTCAGGCAGCAATGATAACGAAAATAATTATAATTATGGTTATGATACATACGGCAATGATAACTTAAACTATGGCTATAGATATGGAGAAAGTAATGTTGACAATACGCCTAAACAAAAGACAAAGGAAATGTGTACGCGATGTTATGGTTCAGGAAAGTGCCGCACATGTAATGGAAAGGGTCGTTACACAAACTATTTGACAGGAAATAAACTTGACTGTCCAAATTGTAACAAAACGGGTATATGTTCAGGATGCAATGGTCTTGGAAAAAGATAATAATTAAATTTGTTAAAAAATAGGGACTGTCAACTGACAGTCCCATCTTTTGTAAAATTATCCAAAATGCCGTCCCCAGTTTTTTGACACCTAGCCCAGCTAGGTGGGTGTCCGCAGATCAGTTATCTGCCTTCCGCTGCCCAAAGGGAATTAGCTTGCGGCCTGACATAAACTGAACAATATAGGATTCCCGTTCAAAAAATGTAGGTTCAAAAATAAAAGGTCGCGGACATTTCAGACAATTAATATATATAAAATCATTATGCCGGGAAAATAAATCAGTTAAGTTTTTATCTCTCCCTGCAAAATGATTATACAATATTGTCTGCTGTTTTTCAAGTGGTTATTCATTAATTTTTACATTTCATTTACATTACAAAATTTTTAATTTTTTTTAAAAATTAAATTGAGTTTTGGGATAAAATATATTATACTATATACAAAGGCGAAATTTCATATTTGGAATGAACTTTGTCAAAAAAAATAAAATTATTGTTGACAAAGAGCATAAGAAATGATAAAATTTTAAGGATATAAATAAAGGAAGGAGAGAGGAATTATGTGTAAGCCTAAGCAAATTACAACTTATAACTGCTTGTTTCATATTCCTTCTCGTTTTATTTCCTTTTTCGGGTTTATTAAGCAATAAGGGTTTTATTTTAATTCCTTTATTGCTTTTTTTTCGCAAACAGATTTTTAAAAGGAGGTAAGCTTATGTATAACAGAAAAGATTTGTTGGGCTTAAGGGATTTAAGTGCTGACGAAATTATGACTATACTTAATACTGCTAAGGAAATGAAAGAAAAAATTGACAATCCCGATTTAAGAACGGATGTTCTTTCAAAAAGCAGTATTGTAACTCTTTTCTATGAAAACAGTACCAGAACAAAGATGTCCTTTATGCTTGCAGGTGAGTATCAGGGTGCTATTGTTAAGGACTTAGGTGTTGCAACAAGCAGCGTTTCAAAGGGCGAAAGTCTTATTGATACCGGTGTGACCCTTGACCAGATGGGTACTAATGTAATGATTATAAGACACCAGATGACAGGTGCTGCACATATTCTTGCCAAGAATGTTAAAGCTAGTGTTATAAATGCAGGTGACGGTTCTAATGAACATCCTACTCAGGCTCTCCTTGACCTTTATACAATTATGGAGAGAAAGGGCAGCTTTGAGGGATTAAAGGTTGTTATTTTAGGTGATATTTCTCACTCAAGGGTTGCAAGAAGTAATGCTTTTGGTCTTACTAAACTTGGTGCAAAGGTAACACTTGCAGGTCCATCTACGTTAGTAAGTAATTCAATGAAAAGCTTAGGTGTTCAGGTAAGTACGGATATTCCTTCAGCTATTAAGGATGCTGATGTAGTAATGGGTCTTAGAATACAGTTTGAAAGACAGAAGAATATGCCTTTCCCTAACCTTAGAGAGTACTCAAATCTTTTTGGTGTAAATAATGAAATATTAAACTATGCAAAAAAGGACGTGCTTGTTATGCACCCCGGTCCAGTAAACAGAGGAGTTGAGCTTAGTACAGAGGTTATAGACGGTAAGCATTCCGTAATAAATGTACAGGTTAAAAACGGTGTAGCCGTAAGAATGGCTGTATTAAAACTTTTAACAGAGGCTAACAGAAAGTAAAGGAGGGTATTTATGAGCAGTATTTTAATTAAAAACGGCAGATTGGTTGACCCTAAAAATAATGTGGATGATGTTAAGGATATACTTGTAGTTGACGGCAGGGTTGCCAAAATTGATTACAATATAAATGACAGTGCCGATAAGGTTATAAATGCAGAGGGTCTTGTGGTTATGCCCGGATTAATCGACCTTCATGTTCACTTCAGAGAACCGGGTTATGAAAATAAGGAAACTATTGCAACAGGTTCAAGAGCTGCTGCAATGGGCGGCTTTACAACAGTTTGTACAATGCCTAATACAAATCCTATAACTGACAATGCAATAATGATTGAATATGCATTAAATCCTAAGAGAGATGCAGTTATAAATGTACTTCCCATAGGTGCCATTACCAAGGGACAGAAAAGTGAGGAGCTTGCAGACATCGGTCAGATGGCGGCAGCAGGTGCATGTGCTCTTTCAGAGGACGGCAAATCAGTTGCTGACCCTGCTTTGATGAAAAATGCAATGAGATATTCAAAGATGTTTAATCTTCCTATATTTGACCATTGCGAAGAAATAAGGCTTGCAAAAGGTTCAATGAATGCAGGTGACAGGGCATCAATTCTTGGCTTAAAGGGTATAGGTGATGATTCAGAGGAAATCATAGTATCAAGAGATATTATACTTGCCAAGGCGACAGGTGCAAAGCTGCACATTTGTCACATCAGTACCGAGGGCAGTGTTGAACAGGTAAAAAATGCTAAGGCAATGGGACTTCCCGTAACTGCTGAGGCTACACCACATCACTTTACACTTTGTGATGAGGATATTAAGGATTATGATTCTAACTTTAAAATGAATCCGCCTTTAAGAAGCCGTAAAGACTTGGAAATTATAAGACAGGCTTTAAAGGATAATATTATTGAGGTTATTGCAACTGACCATGCTCCTCATCATATTGATGATAAAAACTGCGAGTTTGAAAAGGCTGCAAATGGTATAATAGGTCTTGAAACAAGCTTTGCTCTTTCATATACTGAGCTTGTTGAAAGCGGTTTGATTTCTCTTAGTGATATGGTTGCTAAAATGACTTCAAATCCTGCCAAGGTTTTAGGCTCAGACAAGGGTCAGTTGAGTGTAGGTGCTGCTGCTGATATAGCAATAGCAAATATAAATGATAAGTATACCATTGATGTAAATTCTATGGTATCTAAGGCTAAAAATACTCCTTTCGGCGGCAGAGAGGTTAAGGGTAAGGTACTCTATACTATCTGTGGAGGAGAGGTTATTGTGGATAATGGTGTATTAACAAAGTAAGGAGAATTTAAAATGATTATTGATAAGCTCATTGAAAAAATTAAGGCTACAGGTAATCCTACTGTTGTAGGTCTTGACCCAAGACTTAATTACATTCCTAATTTTATTACAGAAAAATATTTTACAAAGTACGGCAACACTCCAAAGGCTGCTGCCAAGTCAATGTATAAGTTTAACAAGTGTATTATTGATGCGGTGTTTGACATAGTGCCTGCCGTAAAGCCGCAGATTGCAATGTATGAGAGGTACGGTATTGAAGGCTTAAAGGCTTATGACAAGACTTGTAAGTATGCTAAAAGCAAGGGCCTTATTGTAATAGGTGATATTAAGAGAAGTGATATTGCTTCTACTGCTGAGGCTTATTCTGATGGTCATATTGGTAAGGTTGATATTAACGGTAATGCATATGATAGCTTTGCTCAGGATTTTATTACCCTTAATCCTTATTTAGGTTCAGATTCAATTACTCCTTTCTTAAAGGATTGTGAGGCTTATGAGAAGGGACTTTTTGTACTTGCAAAGACTTCAAATCCTAACAGTGGTGAAATTCAGGATTTATTGGTTGACGGTACTCCTATATACGAAAAGGTTGGTGCTCTTATTGAAAAGTGGGGCGAAAGCACAATAGGTCAGTATGGCTTTAGCTCCGTAGGTGCTGTAGTCGGTGCTACTCACCCTGAACAGGCAAAGAGATTAAGAGAAGTTATGCCTCATACTTTCTTCCTTGTACCCGGCTATGGTGCTCAGGGCGGCAAGGCTGAGGATTTGGCAGTGTGCTTTAATGAGGAAGGCTTAGGTGCCATTGTAAATTCCTCAAGAGGTATTATTGCTGCTCATATGAAGGATGAGTATAAGTCCTGCTATGCAGATGAGAGAAACTTTGCTCAGGCTGCAAGACAGGCTTGTATAGATATGAAAAATGATTTAAGGAGATGTATTTAACCATGAAGAAAACCATTAAAGCTGAGTTAATACTTGAAAATGGCGTTAAATTTAAGGGTAATGCATTTGGTTACATCAAGGAAACTGTAGGCGAGGTTGTATTTACAACAGGTATGACAGGCTATCAGGAAACCTTAACTGACCCTTCATTTGCAGGTCAGATTGTAACAATGACATATCCTCTTATTGGTAATTATGGTATTAACTTAGAGGATATGGAAAGCAGAAAGCCTTTCTTAAAGGGCTTTGTTGTAAGAGAAAAGTGCGATGTTCCAAACAACTGGAGATGTGAAATGGATCTTGAGGACTTTTTATATCAGAATAAGATTATTGGTCTTGAGGGGATTGACACAAGAGCCCTTACAAGAGTTTTAAGAGATAATGGTACTATGAGAGGTATTATCACTACAAGAGTTGATGACCTTACTCCAAGCCAGATTAAGCAGAAGTTTGATACTTATACCAATGCATATGCTGTTAAGGAGGTTACTATTGATAAGCCTTATACCGTAAGTGGTCCAAGCACTCACCTTGCAGTTTTAGACTGCGGTATTAAGCAGGGTATTATCAGAGATTTGGCTAAGCGTGGCTGTAAGTTAAGTGTATTCCCTGCCTTTACATCAGCAGAGGAAATGCTTGCCGTTAAGCCCGATGCAGTTTTTTTAGGCAACGGACCGGGAGATCCAAAGGATATTCCTACAGTTGTTGATACTGTTAAAAAGTTAATTGAGTCAGGTATTCCCGTACTTGGTATTTGTCTCGGTCATCAGCTTATAAGCCTTGCTTTAGGCTGTAATACAAAGAGATTAAAGTTTGGTCATCACGGCGGAAATCACCCTGTTAAGGATTTAAAGACAGGCAGAGTTTATATTACAAGCCAAAATCACGAGTTTGTTGTATGTGACCTTTCCGAGGATGTTGAGGCTACATTTATAAATGTAAATGACGGCAGTATTGAGGGTATAAGACACAAAACTAAGCCTATTTATTCAGTACAGTTCCACCCTGAGGCAAGTCCCGGACCTCTTGATACACAGGAATTATTTGACAGATTTTTAAAGATTATTGAGGAGGTGAAGACTCATGCCTAAGGACAATTCAATTAAGAAGGTTTTAGTTATTGGTTCAGGTCCTATTGTTATCGGTCAGGCAGCTGAGTTTGACTACTCCGGTACACAGGCTTGTCAGTCTATTAAGGAGGAAGGCATTGAGGTTGTTCTTATAAACTCTAACCCTGCTACTATTATGACTGACCTTGGTATGGCCCATTACACTTATATTGAGCCTCTTACCATTGATTTTATAGAAAAGGTTATTGCTAAGGAAAGACCTGACAGTATTATTGCAGGAATGGGCGGTCAGACAGGACTTAATTTAAGCTGTGAATTATATGATGCAGGTATTCTTGACAAGTATAATGTAAGAGTTATCGGTACTTCTATTGATTCTATCAAAGAGGGCGAAGATAGAGACAGCTTTAAGCAGTTAATGGAAAGAACAAATCAGCCTATTGTTGAAAGTGATATTGTAACTGATGTTGAGTCTGCCGTTGATTTTGCAAACAGAATAGGATACCCTGTTATTGTAAGACCTGCTTATACCCTTGGCGGTACAGGCGGCGGTATTGCCGCAAATGAGCTTGAGTTAAGAGAGATATGTACTCAGGGCTTACACCTTTCAAGAGTTGGTCAGGTACTTATTGAAAAGAGTATTGCCGGCTGGAAGGAAATTGAGTTTGAGGTAATGAGAGACGGTGCAGGTAACTGTATTACAGTATGTAGTATGGAAAATGTTGACCCTGTTGGTGTACATACAGGGGACAGTATTGTAGTTGCACCTGCACAGACTTTATCAGACAGAGAATATCAGATGTTAAGAAGCGCTGCTATTAACATTATAAATTCTATTGAAATTAAAGGCGGCTGTAATGTACAGTTTGCTTTAGATCCTAACAGCTATAATTATGCCGTAATTGAGATTAACCCAAGAGTTTCACGTTCTTCTGCTCTTGCATCTAAGGCAACGGGTTATCCTATTGCAAAGGTTGCGGCTAAAATTGCTTTAGGCTATAATCTGGATGAAATTAAAAATGCTGTAACAGGTAAGACATTTGCCTGCTTTGAGCCTACTATCGACTATGTTGTATTAAAGTTCCCAAGATGGCCTTTTGATAAGTTCTTTGGCGCTAAGAGAACTCTTGGTACCAAGATGATGGCGACAGGTGAAATTATGTCAATAGGTAAGAGCTTTGAGGCTGCTTTATTAAAGGGTATCCGTTCTCTTGAAATCGGTCAGTACGGTCTTGAAAGAAAGAGTGCCAAGGGTTTAAGCCTTGATGACTTAAAGAAGAGAGTTGTTAAGCCTGATGATGAAAGATTGTTCTATCTTGCTGAAATGCTGAGAAGAGGCTACAAGGTTGAAAAGGTTTGCCAGATTACAGGTATGGACTTATTCTTCATTGCTAAGATTGCCAAGATTGTTGAAATGGAAGAAACTCTTAAAACTATGAAGTTAGGGGACTTTACAGAGGAGAATTTAAGATACTTTAAGGAAAAGGGCTTTTCTGATAAGGCTATAAGTAAGTTTGTAGGCTGTATTCCTCCTAATATCTATGCTTTAAGAAAGAAATGGGATATTATGCCTGTATTTAAAATGGTTGATACCTGTGCAGGCGAGTTTGAGGCTGTTACTCCTTACTATTATTCAAGCTATGACAGTGAAACAGAGGTTGTGGTAAGTGATAAGAAGAAGGTAATGGTAATTGGTTCAGGTCCTATCAGAATTGGTCAGGGTATTGAGTTTGACTACTGTTCAGTTCATTCTATTATGGCTTTAAAGAAGGCAGGCATTGAAACAATTATTGTAAATAATAATCCTGAAACAGTATCAACTGATTTTGATACTGCTGACAAGCTTTATTTTGAGCCTCTTACGGAAGAGGATGTGTTAAATGTAGTTGAAACTGAAAGACCTGATGGTGTTATTCTTCAGTTCGGCGGTCAGACAGCTATAAAACTTGCTAACTTCTTTGATGAAATGAATATTCCTATTTTGGGTACTCTTCCAAAGCATATTGATGAGGCTGAGGATAGAGAAAAGTTTGACGCTGTACTTGAAAAACTTGGTATTGCAAGACCAAAGGGCAAGGGCGTATTTACTCTTAAGGAAGGTATTGAAACTGCTGAAAATCTTGGATACCCTGTACTTGTAAGACCCAGCTATGTTTTAGGCGGTCAGGGTATGGAAATTACTCATAATGAGGATGAGCTTACTCTTTACCTTACAGAGGCATTTGAAAGAGACAGTAAAAATCCTGTTCTTATTGACAGATATTTAAGCGGAAGAGAAATTGAAGTAGATGCTATTTGCGACGGTACAGATGTATTTATTCCGGGCATTATGGAGCACCTTGAAAGAGCGGGTGTTCACTCAGGTGACAGTATTTCAATCTATCCTCCACAGCATATTTCTGATGATATTAAAGAGCAAATTCTTGATGTTACTAAGAAGTTATCTATTGCCCTTAATGTAATCGGTATGGTAAATATTCAGTTTATTGAATTCAGGGGTGAGCTTAACATTATTGAAGTAAACCCACGTTCTTCAAGAACTGTACCTTATATTACTAAGGTAACAGGTGTTCCTGTTATAGATGTTGCAACAAGGGTTATGCTTGGTGAAAAACTTGCTGATATGGGATACAAGACAGGTATCGGTTCTGAGCCTGATGTTGTTGCTGTTAAGGTGCCTGTATTCTCTACTGAAAAACTTCCTCAGGTTGAGGTTAGCTTGGGACCTGAAATGAGGTCAACAGGTGAAGTACTTGGTGTAGGCAAGAATCTTGATAATGCACTTTATAAGGGTTTTATTGCCGCAGGTATGACTGTTCCTACAGCAGGAAGCACAATTCTTGCAACGATTTCAAGCAAGGATCACGAGGAATTTATAAAGATTGCCAAGAAGTGTGTTGAATTAGGCTGCAACTTCCTTGCTACTAAGGGTACTGCAAAGGCTTTAAATGAAAATGGCATTAAGTGTAAGGTTGTTAAGAAGATCAGCGAAGGCGTTCCTAATATTATTGACACAATCAGAAGTGGTGTTGTAGACCTTGCTGTGGATATTCCAAAGAAGGCGAATGATACTCATTCTGACGGATTTAAGATTAGAAGAACTGCTGTTGAAAGTGATGTTACTCTTATTACTGCTATGGATACCTTTGCAGCTATGGTTGAGGTTATGAGCAAAAAGCTTGAATCCGATGATTTTAATATATTTGATATTAACAGGGATATGAGAAACAAATAAAGATTATTTCAATTGGATAAGGCTAATAAAAGGAATTTTGATTTTGGCGGTGCAGATTATTTTGATTCTGCACCGTTTTTTTGTATAAAAAAATTGGTGCAGTCGATGCTGACTACACCAAATTAATGTTTATTGCTCTTTATTTTTGCTTGAAAAAATAAGCTTAATTATAATAAGAATGATTGTAAGAAGGGCTGTTGCAGTGCCTACTACAATAAGTAAAGGCAAAGGAAGCTTTTTTTCCTTTACCGGTTTTTCATCTTCAATCTTATCTACTTCTATATCTACGGCAAGACCATATATGCCCTGATCGTAGGTTACGACATAGTCATAAATATCAATAGAAGCATCCTTGCCGTATTTTTCCTTAACTGCTGCAATAATATCGGCAGGTATTGAACCTATTACCTTGATGTTGTTAATAGGTTCAATATATTCTACATCAATACGGCTGCCGTCCTCATTTTCGTTTGTGAAGAGAATATCCTCTTCCGGATTAAGCTTTGCTAAAATAGCCTGTACTTCAGGTGAATCTGTGTTTTCAATAATAGCATTAATAATTTCCATAAACGTACCTCCTCCGGTTATAAATATAAAAGGCTGAATTTACTGCCTGATATGTGCAGCAGTAAATTCAGTTTAAATAAATATTATTCAATGCTCGCCCCGTCAAGCATTGGTGCCGAATTTGGGTTGGCTTTAGTCAACATATTCCTTTCCAAATTCGTGCACACCATTGCATCGCAAAGATTAATGCGATCGCACTTAGTGCGACTTTTGTCGTAAGACAAAAGTGCTGACTTGCGGAGCATT
>DBGCRA010000140.1:0-16404 GCA_048359195.1 Candidatus Gallispira sp. | reverse complement strand
ATTTTCCTGAAATTTAAAATACGGCATTCGACATTTCGCTTGTCGAATACCGTAGAAAACATCTTTGCTGCATTATTTGTCAAGAGCTGTCGGATACACAGAAAAATTTAAAGCGCCGATATTTCCAAAATACTGAGCATATATCCGTAGTCCGTATAATTAGTGATTTTGTGTGTTCCTCCATTACCGTATATTCTTGCAATGTTAATGCCATTATCTGAAATAGTTGTATACATACAATTTCCATAAGGGTAAAGTATGTCGTCATAAGCAAGATTTACAACATTAATATCTGTTTCGTTTGATTTGTCTATATCACATTTGTGTACAGACGAATATAATACCGGTTGAGAAAAACCATAATTTTTAGTTACCTTATAAAATATATATTTACCATCAGTAACTGCTTTATCAGAATAGGCTTTATAATTTATAATATTAGTTTTTTTCAACGTCATTGTATCAAAATCAAATTCGTAAATATTGGACTGTTGCTCTGAGGAAAATTTTTGATCTTTTTCAAAAAGACTTAAATACACTATACTTCCGTTTTTCGGCAAGTAATCCTCCATCAATACTTAAACTCAATAAGTTTTCAGGCAAATTAAATTTTAATTCGTGTTTTCCATTAAAATCAACTTTTACAATATTTTCATTTATATTACTTTCATTTTGAATATAATATATATTATTTTTCCCTATATAAAAATCATTTATATTATTCCCCTTAACAATTACTCTATTGTCACTGCCGTCCCTCTTTACACGAGCAATATAACTTTCTTTTTCATTTAGTTCTGAATAATATATATAATCATTTATAAATTTTTCTATTTTAAGACTATTTTTCCCGGAAGCAAGAGTTTCCGGATTTTCTCCATTTTTGCTAAGACGCATTATATGTAAATCATTATATACAAAATAAATATAGTTATCATAAGATATTTCATCAATAAATCTGAAAGTTTTTGACTCACAATTATAAAGTCTTAGCATAGTAGCAATAGCCTGTTCTCTTGTATAATTCATCCATGGAGAAAATTTATTATCACCTGTACCCATCATTAAATAAGTATCATCACTTTTTATTCCTGCAACACTATATATAGCAGACTTTGCCCAATCAGCAAAATAATCCTCATCAACAAATTTTTCCGTTGTAGAATTACCATTGTCAACATTAAGTAAAGTAGCTAAATTATTAAGCATAACGGCTGCCTCCTGTCTTGTAATATTATTATCGTGAGAAAACTTATCATTTCCTGTTCCTAATACTATTTTCATATTATAAGCAGCTGTTACATAATTATCATTAATATCTATAAATGGAGTTTTATACTCCATATTAATTTCTGTTCCTGTTTTAATTAAATAGGTTTGTACGGCAAGCTGACAAAATTCTTTTCTCGTAATTTTATCCTTATATCTTTTTTGTATACTTTCAGGAACTATACCTGAATTAATTGCACTTATTATACTTTCCTCTGCCCATTTACTATACGAGCTGTCAGCATTAAGTACCATAGCAATATTACTTATTTCTTCCAAATTTTCATTTATATTTCCAAAAGCTATTATATTAAAACTTAATACAACCACAGGTATTAATATTAACAAAACTTTATTCTTCATATCAATTCCTCCAATATCTAATATTAATAAAAAGTAATTATTGTTAAACTTAAGATTAATTTTTTATAATAGTTTGTTTATGGTTTACAAATCCATCAATATAATATCTATATATTATAGATTTGCAAATCCAATAAAATATTTAAAAGGAGAATAATTATGACAAATATTGATAATTTAAACCATAAATTGATTCACAACAATTTATATCTTTAAACCATTCCTCAAAAAATACGATTAATAACAAAATTATGCAGCTAAAATTACAATCTGTAAAATCCACTTTACTTGAAACAAGTATGAGTGATATAATTGAAGTACTAAAACATAATAAATAGCAATTTACTATTTTAATCTTATATTACACATAACTTATAGAATCTTCCTTATCATCAATTATGGCAATATATTAGTGAAAGTATTATATATCTTTTTAATACTTTCACTAAATATTAAAACCTAAATTATATTAAAACCTAAATTATATTTAAAACATTACTCTAAATTAAATCACCATATATAATATAAAAATATATCGAATTAAAAGTACCTAATTTAATTTGACATTGTATTTGTAATTATATCATATTTATTTAGACACTAATCTTATTTGACAAAAAACAAACTATTATTGTTATTTTCTAAACAATAATAGTCTATCTAAAAGTTATATTTTATTTTTAAAATACTCCAATAATATCTTCTTTATTTTATTTACTCTTTTATTAATTGCTTGTCTTGAAACACCGCATATTTGGGCAATTTCGTCATCAGTATACAGTTCTATAAATTTTAGTCTAAAAAGTTCATATTCTCTTATATTAAGCACATTCTTAATATCAGTAAAAAAAAGAGTATCCTCCATTAAACACATATTCTCTTTATGTGAAATTTTATCAACTTTATAATCATAATTATTATAAAAAACATTTTTATATTTATACTTTTCATTTTTTTGTGATAATGCTATATAGCCAAAATATACCGATTTTTTTATATAAGATAATATGTACGCATCCGACAAATTAAATTTGCCGTTATTTAAAGGAATTTTGTAAATACATTCAATCAGACATAATTGCAAATCACTGTAAGCATCTTCATATCTTAACATATGTGCATATTTCTTTATTAACGGTGCAAACTTACTGCATATAATTTCAAGACTATTTAAATTTCTTTTTTGACTGCTTTCAATTAAATTATATAATTCACTCATTAAGTTTTCCTCAATTCACAGAAATAACATTTTTAATCTGTAAAGATGAAAACTTAACTAAATTAGCAACCTAAAAATATAAGAAATTTAATTTTTATAAAACTAAAGTATTACCTGTATATATATTAAAAAGCATAGACACAATTTGTATCTATGCTTTGCTTTTTTATGATAAATTTTCTATAATACTTCTCACACTAGGTCTACATGATTGACTTATTGGAATTTCATCGTTATTTTTCATTATTATACTTTTATATCTATACTCATTTACATAGTTCAAATTAATCAAAAAAGATTTATGTACTTTTATAAATCCATTAATATTATCTAAGTCCTTTATTTTTCCATAAAATGTATATTTGTCTTTATTGGTTACTGCAGATATTTGTCTGCATTTACTGACAAAATATAAAATATCTTTATATGGTATAAACCTTATATAATTACCATTTTTTATCTTACACAAATGCACGCTGTTACTTCTGATTTTATGGAGAATATTAAATACATCCAATATATTTTCTTTTGTAATCGGCTCAATAAGCAGTTTAATTGGTCTGCTGTCAATTAATTTTGAAGCATCAATTTTATAATCTGAAATATAAACAATATTTATATTCTGATTATCTAATTCATTTCTAATAACATTCCCAATATCACTGCCATCATTATATTGTTGTCTGCAATATATAAATACTAAGTCATAGTATTCTCCGGACTCAATATTAAGCAACAATTCATCTCCAAAATTAAATTTATCTACATATATTTTTTCATACTCCGCTAATGAACACATATTAATGAAACCCTCAAGTTTGGAACATTTTTCCGGTTTTGCATTACAGATTGCCACATTCATATATATCCCCTCATTCCTATCATTATATAAATTTTAAAACTTAAAGTTAAATTTTAATATCAAATTGATAATTAAACTATACTCCTATTTATATTGTATGTCAATATTTTAACCGATAATAAGTTCTTAATTAATTCGACAAATTGTGCCTATATTCTAAATATAATTTTTTTATACTTATTTATAAAAAAAGAAAAAGCTTCCTTTCGGAAGCTTTTCTTTATGTCTAAAATATTATTTAAAGCAATCTGCCGTTTTTATATTTCCCTGTTTCTGAAAATTCAATCCATTCACATATGTTTTCAGCGTGATCACCTATTCTTTCAAGGTACTTGGCTATCATTAGAAAATTAATATCCATATCGGAATTTTTTGGATCAATCTGCAAGTTCTTTGATACATCATGCTTAACCTTGTCGAAAAGGTCGTCAACAATATCATCTTTCTTTATTATCTCTCTTGCTGCATCAATATCAGCATTTACGAAGGCAGCTATTGCACCATGTACCATTGATACGGCAACCTCAGCCATTGCAGGAATATGCTCAATGGCATTATAGTTGAGTTCTGAACTGAAATCAAGAACAAGCTCAGCAATATCTGCCGCCTGATCTCCTATTCTCTCCATATCAGTTACCATTTTCAATGCAGTTGATACTACTCTTAAATCACAGGCAACAGGCTGCTGTCTCAAAATTAATGAAAGGCACTTTGACTCAATGTCTTTTTCCATATCATCAATTACTCTGTCCTGGTCTACAATTTCCTTTGCCAGCTTATCATCGTGATTTTTAAAGGCAATTATTGCTGAGTTTATGGCTTTCTCAACAATAGCCCCCATTTTTATTAATTCTACATTGAGATCCTCCAATGAAGCCTCAAAAGTTTTTCTTGGCATACTCTATCCTCCCGAAATTTGATCAACCAAAACGTCCTGTAATATAATCCTCTGTTCTCTTATCCATAGGTCTTGAAAACAGCGTTTCGGTTTTATTCATTTCAACCATTTCACCAACAAGGAAGAAAGCTGTATTATCAGCAATTCTTGTTGCCTGCTGCATATTATGAGTAACAATAACAACAGTATAGTCTTTATTTAACTCAGCCATAAGCTCCTCAACCTTTAATGTTGAAATAGGGTCAAGAGCTGATGTAGGCTCATCCATTAACAGAACATCAGGCTTAACGGCAAGTGCTCTTGCAATACACAATCTTTGCTGCTGACCTCCTGAAAGACCTAAAGCAGACTTTTTTAATCTGTCCTTGACTTCATCAAAAATTGCAGCCCCCCTTAAAGATGACTCAACAATTTCATCAAGCTTTGCCTTGTTTTTAATACCATGAATTCTGGGACCGTAAGCAATATTGTCATAAATACTCATAGGAAAAGGATTAGGCTGCTGAAACACCATACCGACCTTTTTTCTGAGTAATGTAGTATCTACATCACTGCCATATATATCTTCACCATCAAGCAAAACCTTACCTTCAATTCTGACACAATCCACAAGGTCATTCATTCTGTTTAAAGTCTTTAAAAATGTTGACTTGCCGCAGCCTGATGGACCTATAAAGGCTGTAACCTCCTGTTTTGGTATTTCCATACTTACATTTTTTAAAGCATGATTACTGCCATAATATAAATTCAAATTTGATACACTGATTTTTGATTCCATTTTCAAACCTCTTTCTTATTAAGCCTTTTTCATACTGTTGGTAACAACCTTAGTTAATGCATTTATTACAAGTACTATTGCCACAAGAACCAATGCTATTCCAAAGGCATTGTCAAATTCTCCTCTTTCCATACTGAGATACATTTGAATGGTAAGAGTACCGCCTGACTTCATTGCATGACTAAGGATATACTTTGGAAGGTAATAACCTGAACCTGCGGTAAATAATAGTGCTGCAGATTCACCTACAATTCTGCCTATACTTAAAATAACTGCTGTCACAATACCCGGCATAGCACTTGGTAAAATAATTGTTCTTATCATATACCATTTAGTTGCACCAATACCCAGCGCACCCGTTCTGTAGCCTAAGGGAACCGTTTTTAAAGATTCCTGAGTAGTTCTTATAATAAGGGGAAGCACCATAATTGTAAGGGTTAAACATCCGCAAAGAATAGACGTCCCCAGCTTAAAAGAGATACCAAAGAAAGCCATACCAAAAAGACCATATATAATAGATGGAATACCTGCAAGAGTTTCAGTGGTAAACTCAATAATTCTTACAATTTTACCAGGCTTTGCATATTCCGTCAAATAAACTGCTGCACCAATACCAATAGGTGTAGCAATAAGCAGAGAAATAACAATAATGTAAAGAGTATTTACAATGTTTCCAATTATACCAAAGGTACCTCTTAACTCAGATGTTACAGTTGATAAAAACTCCCAGCTTACTGAGCCTATACCTCTGTAAGCAACATAAGCTATAATGCCTATAAGAATGCCTACAGAAATAACAGCAGAAAGACAAATAAAGAATTTCAATATAATATCCCATATTCTTATTTGTTTTTGACAAATACTATTTCTCATTACCATCACCGCCCTTTAAAATCTTGTTTATAATAATATTAATAATCATAATGAAGGCAAAAAGCACAAGACCTATTGTAAATAAAGCCTGTCTGTGAAGACCTGATGCATAACCCATTTCAGATACAATACCTGTAGTCAAAAATCTTACTGAATTAAATGGCAAAGGAACATTCACCGTATTTCCTGATACAAGTACAATAGCCATTGCCTCACCTACCGCACGTCCTATACCCAAAACTATAGCCGTAATAATACCTGACTTTGCCGCAGGAATTGTTACCTTAAAAATTGTCTGAGTTGGTGTTGCACCTAATGCAAGACTTGCCTGTCTCATATGCATCGGCACTGCTCTTAATGCTGTTTCAGAACTGTTGATTACGGTTGGTAAAATCATAATAGCAAGCACTAAAACTGCTGAAATAAGGTTTGCACCGCCGTTCATAACGTGGTTTTTTGAATCGGCAAATATTATCCTTTCCAAACTGCCCATTAAGGGATTAATAAGAAGCAATCCAAGCAGACCATAAACAATGGAAGGTATACCTGCAAGAAGCTCAACTGCCGGCTTAACAACCTTGGCAACATTCTTAGATGCAACCTCTGACATAAATACTGCTGTCAAAAGACCAACAGGAACACCAATTACTATAGCTGCCGCCGTACCTAAAACTGACGTAAGTATAATATAAGCTATACCAAAGCTTGGCTCTGCTGCTGTAGGCGCCCATTCCGTACCAAAAAGCATTTCAGCTATACCTACCTTAAATATTGCAGGCACACCTGATATAAGCATATACACTGTAATTGCAATTACTGCCGCAACAGCTGCAAAACCGCATACGGTAAACACACCGCTCATAAAAACCTCAGCAAATGACTTACTTCTGTTACTTCCTTTTACTGACATATTCTTAACAGCAGTTGAGCTGCCGACTTTACTTTCGACAGCTCCCTTGCTGCTTAAAGAGATTGTTTTTTCCATTTAATCCACCTCAAGCTTTTAAAACAATTTACTTTGTTGTAACTAAACCAACCTTTGTAATAATTTCCTGACCCTTTTCTCCGTCAATGTAGTTAAAGAAATCCTGAACTGTCTGACTCTGCTCTGAAATTTCACCCTTAGTAGCCATTACAAATGGTCTTTGAATAGCATATGTACCATTCTTAATGTTTTCTGCTGTTGCCTCTACACCTTCAACCTTTAATGTTGAAACTGTATCATCAATAACATCAAGTGATACATAACCGATAGCACCGGGAGTTGATGCCACCTTAGCCATAACCGCACCTGTTGAATTGATTTCCTGAGCATATACGCAAGCATCTTCAACACCCAAAATTTCCTCAAAAGCACCTCTTGTACCTGAGCCTGCCTCTCTGCCAATTACAACAATAGCAGAATCAGCACCTCCAAGCTCGCTCCAATTCTTAATTTCGCCTTTATAAATTTTAGCAAGGTCATCTTCTGTAATATCAGTTACAGTATTAGCCTTGTCAACCACAATGCCGATACCGTCCAAAGCAACAATATTTTCTGAAAGACCATTAGCCTTTTCCTCATCTTTTAAAGCTCTTGAAGCATTACCAATATTAACTGTGCCCTCAGTAACAGCCTGAATGCCTGCACCTGAACCGGTAAACTGAACATCAATTTCAACACCTGTTTCGTTAAGATACTCTTCCTTTAAAGTATTGCAAAGCTTTTCCATAGATGTTGAGCCGCTCATTGTAATAACCTCATCACTACTGCCTTCGGCAGTACCGCATCCAACTAACATAGTTGCAGCCAAAACAGCAGATAACATTAATTTCATTGTCTTTTTCATCTTCGTAAAATCTCCTTCAAATCTTTTTAGTTTGTTATTTACAGAGAGAATTATATATAAATACTTTGTAATCATCTATCAGTTTTTAGTTATAACTTCGTAAAATATATGTAAATTATAAAAGCTTTACAAGACAAAAAGACTATTGCTTATTTGCAACAGTCTTTTATTCAACAAACCAAAGGCAATTCAATATTAACAACAAACCCGCCCTTATTTTCAGCGGTTAATTTGCCGCCGTGAACACTTATAATCTTATATGCCATAGGCAATCCCATACCGTGTGCTGATTTTGGAATTTCAGATATATTATTAATTACCTTATCGGGCACACCTGCCCCATTATCAGCAATTATAATAAATGCTGTACCTCCACTTTCATACTCGGATATTTTTATTATACAACCATCTTTATTATGAACAATACTGTTACTTATTAAATTAAAAAACCCACGTTCAATCAATGATTCATCAGCGGATATTACAGCTTTTTCCGAACGCAAATCAAGTTCAATTTTGAATTTCTCAGAAATTCCGCTGTTCATAATATCTGATGCAACTCTTCTCAAAAGGGGACATAAACGAACAGCTTTCTTTTTTGAAGGCTGCATATCGTATTCAAGAGATGAAATTAAGTTTAAATCTTCTATAAGCTTTTTAATCTTTATAATTTGTAAAGTTATAATTCCTGCCTTTTTTCTATTTTCCTCTGAAAGCTCATTACAGCTTTCAAGTGCTTCCGAATACCCCATAACCACTGACAAGGGTGTACGAATATCGTGGGATATTCCTGAAATCCAGTTAGAGCGTGCCTTATCCCTTACAGCAAGAGCAGTATTTTTTCTCTCAATAGTTATTGCAGTTTCATTTATATTTTTACACAGTTCTTTAAAAATACCTTTTTCTTTTAAATATACACTCTTTTCCTGTCTTAAATCTTTAATACCATTAATAAGAATTTTCAATCTTTTGTATAGTTTAATACCAAATAAGCAGGCAAGTATTGTTGCAAGACATATATTAATTAAAAGAACCTTTATTATCCTTTGAGGAAGGCTTTCAAACCAATCCATCGAATACTCAATATTGTATTTACCAACAGTATTTTTAGGAGTTCCATATATAAGCAGTCCATAATCCTCAATTTGCACATATACGGGATAATCATTTAAAAACCATCTGGTAATTCCGGCAATATCCTTTATTGAGTAATGGTTTGGAATATCCTCAGGTTTATTCTGCTGCCATATTATATCACCATTATCATCAAGCAAAATACACCAACTGCCATCAGGAACAATATTTTTATCCCTTATATAAAAACCCTTATCACCCTTTTCAAGACTTTCACTTACTTCATTAAGGACACGTTTTGGAGAATTTGTATAAACATTTACCCCATCACTGCCAATAAATGCAAAGCCCCCAAAATTGATGACAAGCAAAATCAAAGAAATTATTACCGCAGTTAAAACGAAATAACAAAATATTTTTAATATAGTTTTATTCATCATTAATCACCAGCTTATATCCAATTCCCTTTGCCGTAATCAAATGCTTTGGCTTTGAAGGATTTTCTTCTGTTTTTTCTCTCAGCCTTCTTATATGTACCATAAGTGTATTTTCATATCCGTAATACTCATCACCCCATGCTGCCATACACAGTGCATCATTAGTGACTATACGGTTTTTGTTTTCCCATAGCTTTTTAATCAATATAAATTCTTTTGCAGTTAAAGGTATTTCTTTGTCATTGCATATTACTGATACGGTTTCAAAATTTATTATTCTGTCAGAAAGCCCGATTATGGTATCTGTCTGAGGCTTGCTGTATGTTCTTCTTAACAAGGCGGCAATTCTTAAAATCAGCTCCTTTGTAAGAAATGGTTTCACAATATAGTCATCTGCCCCTAATCCCAATCCCCTTATTTTATCATCAGCCTCCCCTCTTGCTGTCAAAAAAATAACAGGAGCCTGTGAAATTTTTCTTATTTCCTCAAATAATGAAAACCCATCACCATCAGGCAAGTTAATATCAAGGACACAAAGAGCAATTGTCTGTGTTTTTATTATTTCCATTGCCTCAGCACAATTTTCAGCAGTAAAAATATTAAAAAATCCCTCTTTAGTAAGGACTTCATTAATCATTTTAAGAATATCTTTTTCATCATCAACAATTAATATCTTCTTGTTTTTTAATTCATTCATATATAATCACCTTTTTTATTTTATCATTTTATCATTTAATCATTTTATTTTAAACCCCATAGCTAAAAATTTAAGGTTAAATTAAGGTTGATTTAAGTTTAATGAAAGGCAGAACTGATATTATATTTTTATCAAATTTGAAAGGAATGATATTATGAATGCAATAGTAAAAACAAACAGCCTTACAAAAAAGTATGGTGATAATTTATCCGTAAATAACCTTAATATGATTGTAAATGAAGGTAAAATTTATGGATTTCTAGGTCCAAACGGAGCCGGAAAATCCACAACACTTAAAATGTTACTGGGACTTGTTCACCCCACAAAGGGTGAAATTGATATATTTGGTAAAAGATTTACATCAAAAAACCGAATTGAAATTTTAAAAGAAGTTGGTTCTCTAATTGAAACTCCTTCATACTATGGTCATCTGACAGCAAAAGAGAACTTAAAAATATTTTCATCAATTTTAGATGTACCTGACAGTAATATTGACGAAGTTTTAAAAATAGTAAGACTTGATAAACAGCAAAGTAAAAAAACATCAGCTTTTTCCTTGGGAATGAAGCAGAGATTAGGTTTTGCCTCTGCACTGCTGTCATTTCCAAAGCTCTTAATACTTGATGAGCCTACAAATGGACTTGACCCTGCGGGAATACAGGAAATGCGTGAGCTTATACGTTCACTTCCTCAAAAATATGGTATGACAGTTATAGTATCTAGCCATCTGCTTTCAGAAATTGATCGTCTTGCAGAAGATATAGGAATAATTGCAAATGGTAAAATGATGTATCAGGGACCATTAAATATGCTTCACGAAACAGATCCTTCTAAATCCCTGGAGGAAATATTCTTGGATTTAACAGGAAAGGAGAATAGCTTATGATAAAGCTCTTGAAATGCGAATATATGAAAACAAGAAAACGATATATATTACTGACTGCATTGGTGATAACATTTGTTCAAATGTGCTGGTCGTTATATGGAAATTATCCGGAGGATGTACTAAAAAACGGATATATGAGTTTTTTATATCAATTTCCTCTAATTAATGCTATTTTCCTGCCCCTTTTGTCTATTGTAATTTCCTCTCGTCTTTGTGATATTGAACATAAGGGAGTAATGCTTAAACAGCTTTGTGCTATTGCTCCTAAGGGAAAAATATATGATGCAAAATTAATTTACGGATTGGGAATTATGATAATATCAATTTTGCTGTCATGGGCAATAACAATACTTTTTGGAAAATATAAAGGCTTTTTGGATACCTTTCCTTTAAAGCTATACCTGCTTTATTTACTTTTTACACTTGTACCTGCCATTGAAATATACATATTTCAGCACATATTGTCCTTATGCTTCAAAAATCAGGCAATCTCTTTTTTTGTAGGTATTATAGGTGAATTTGCAGGAATATTTTCAATGTTTCTGCCTAACATTCCAATGCTTAGAAAAATTCTTATATGGGGACACTTCGGCACACTTCAATTTGTAGGTATGTTTGGCTGGACTAAGGAAAGCAGAATGAGCAATGTATATTTTGAAGTAATGGATATTGACTGGACATTTTTTGCTGTCATTATTATAGTAAGTATTTTAATTTATGCAATAGGCAGAAAATTATTTGTTGAAAAGGAGATTTAAAATTATGTTTTTTAGACTATTACGAACAGAAAAAATGAAATTACGCCGTTCACCCATATGGCTTGCATTTTTAATAATGCCCATTATTCCCGCATTACTCGGAACCATAAATTATATTGGAAATATTGAAATTCTGACAAGTGAGTGGTACAGTCTTTGGACACAGCATACCCTCTTTACCTGTTACTTTTTCCTGCCCATACTCATTGGAGTTTATTGCTCATATATTATGAAAATTGAATATAATAATCACAACTGGAATAAAATACTTACAATGCCTGTTCCCGTAAATATGATATTTATGGCAAAACTTATTACTGTTTCTGCAATGATTTTATTCAGTGAGATATGGATTGGTATATTGTTTGTAATATCAGGTAAGATAGCAGGTATAACTGCATCTGTTCCAATTAACAGCATTATAATATGGTGTGCCTTTGGAACATTAGGCGGTATGGTAACTGTTTCAATACAGCTTATGCTGTCCCTTTACATTAAAAGTTTTGCCCTGCCTGTTGGTATAGCATTAGGAGGAGGAATATCAGGTTTAGTATTTCTTGCTAAGAATTTAGGTCATATATGGCCCTATTCCCTTATGGCATACGGAATGAACTCAAACGCACCCCAGGAACTTATTAAAAGCGGCTATACTGAATTTATGGCAATATGTATTATTTACATAATTATATTTACTTTAATTTCAGGTATGATTTTTACTAAAAGAGACATATAATCAAATATAAAAAAGGCAGTCATTACACTTATAAAAACTGTGTAAAGACTGCCTTTTAACATAAACTTACATTGCCCCAATTAATCAGTAATCATTGCAATTACTAAATTAAACCCGCCATTTCAGGTAATACCATACTTACAGCCGGTATATAAGTTACTAATAACAGACCAATCAATATAGCAATATAGAAAATTAACATATAAGGAATAACCTTAGCAAGAGAAGTTTTTCCTACCTTTATGGCAACAAATAATGTGTTTCCTACAGGTGGTGTAATATTACCTATGCATAAATTATAAGTAAGCATTAAACCAAAATGTACAGGATTCATACCAAAGTTTTTAACAATAGGTAAGAATAATGGTGTGAAAATCAATATTGCTGGAGTTACATCCATAAATGTACCGGCAATAAGAAGAATAATATTCATAATCAGGAGTAATAAATATTTATTGCTTGTAATTCCTAATAATACAGCAGAAATGGCTTGTGGAATTTGTGTAAAAGCCATAACCCAGCTTAAAATATTTGATACACCAATTAAGAATACAATCATACCACTCATTTTAGCACTTTCTACAAGAATTTCCTTAAAAGACTGCCATGTAATATTTTTATAAATCAAGCCTAAAATAAGAGCATATACAACGGCAATGGCTGAGCCTTCAGTTGCTGTAAATATACCACCTACAATACCGCCAATAACTACAATTATCAAAGAAAGTGCAGGAAGTGCTCTTATTGTTGCAACACCTAAATTTTTAAAGCTGAATTTTCCTTTAATACCAACATAACCCTTTTTCTTTGCAATAATAATTGCAACAACCATACAACATACTGCCCATATAATTCCCGGTATATAGCCTGCCAAGAATAAAGCAGCTACAGATGTGCCTCCTGATACCAGAGAATATGTAATCAAGGCATTTGAAGGAGGAATAAGAAGACCTGAAGGAGCAGATGCACCATTAGCGGCAGCACATAATGCCTTATCATAACCCTGTTCTTCTTCACCTGCTGCTACCATGTTACCAACAGCAGCAGCTGCTGCCGATGCGGAACCTGAAATAGCACCAAATAAAGCATTCGCACCAACATTTGTTACAAGGAGAGATCCGGGAAGCTTTCCCAGTATTGCATTAACAAAGTCAACAAGTCTTTTTGCAATACCACCCTGATTCATAAGATTTCCTGCCAATATGAAAAACGGTATTGCAGTAAGGCTGAATTTGCTCATACCTACAAATGTTCTTTGTGCAGCGGTTACAACAGAAACATCAAGAGGCACTGTCTGTAATATTGCAACAAGTGCGGATATACCTATTGAATAGGAAATCGGTACACCTATTATCAATAATACCGCCAATATAACAATAATAATTAATAATGATTGAATTGCCATAAATTATACCTCCCCACCCTTACAAATATCAACAACATTTAAGAGTGCATAAACCATATTTAATACACCGCATAATGGTAAAACAATATAGAAAATACCAATAGGAACACCAAGAGATGATGTAAGCTGACCCATTGCAAGGGATGTAATCTTAATACCTCCGTACACAAGAATTATTGCTGAGAACAAAAATGCAATAACCTCGGCAAGAATAAGAAATCCTTTTCTTGCATTGTTCCCCATTTTATCCACTACAATAGGAATATTCATATGACCCCTCTCACCTGTTACAACAGATGCACCAATAAGTGCCATCCACGCAAAAAGATAAGATACAAGCTCTTCAGACCATGGTGACGGATTTTTAAGAATATATCTTGTAAACACCTGCCAGCAGGTAAGAATTACCATTGCAGCAAAACTTACACCTGCAAGCAAATTTAAAAACTTATTCAATAATTTTCTAATGCTATCCACAAAAACCCCTCCTACTCTGTATACTTTGCATTGTATTCCTGAATTGCATCATAAATAGGCTTAATATCAGGATTATTATTTAATACTGTTTCATGCAAAGGCTTACATGCATCCATAAACGGCTGTACATCAGGATAATAGAACTGTACTCCCTGCTCATTTTCGGCTCTGTCCTTTGCAACATTAACTGCATTTTCCCATTCTTTTCTTTCAACCGTGTTTACAATTTTAAAGCCTTCTTCAAATATTGCTCTTTCATCATCAGGCAAACTTTCAAGGAAGTTGTAATTTCCAATTAAAATATCAGGAACCATCTGATGCATATCATAAGAATAATATTTACAAACATCACCATGTCCGTTATTTGTAAGTGCAAGCTCATTATTTTCCGCACCGTCAATAATATTTGACTGTAAAGCCGTATATACATCACCAAAGCCCATAGGTGTTGCTGAACCGCCTAAAAGACGCATCATTTCAACATTTGTAGGTGACTGCTGAACTCTTATCTTCATACCTTTTAAATCCTCAGGACTTTCTATAGGCTTTTTAACAGTATAAAAGTTTCTTGTACCTGCATCAATCCATGTTACAGCCTCAAAACCTGCCTTAGCTGTAGACTTAAACAACCGGTCTGTTATTGAGGTATCATCCATTACATCATGATATGCCTCCTGACTTGTAAAAAGATAAGGCAAATTAAATATCTCATAATTTTTACTAAATGTTTCAAGTATGGCATTACTTGCTACACAAAAGTCAATAGCACCTGTCTGTGTAAGCTGTACCATATCTGTTTGCGAGCCCAAAAGCTCACTTGGATAAACCTCAACATCATACTTGTCACCAAGATTTTCTTCAATATATTCTTCAAACGCAATTAAAGCAATATGGGTTGGATGCTCACTTGACTGATTATGTCCAATTCTTATTATTCGTTTTGAATCCCCATCACTGCCGCAGCCTGCAAGCATTGTAAGTGAAATTACTGCCGTAAGAACAACACACAGTATTTTTTTACATCTTCTCATTATTTTAACCCCCTTTGGTTTCAGGCTTTTAAACACCTGAATAAGCAGAAAAACCACCGTCTATAGGAATAACAACACCTGTAATAAAGCTGGCTGCCTCATTATTTAAAAGGAATAATAAAGCTCCGTTAAGCTCTTCTGCCTCTCCAAATCTTTCCATAGGAGTTGCTGCAATTATTTTTGCAGTTCTTGCTGTTGGAGAACCGTCCTCATTAAACAAAAGCTTTTCATTCTGCTTTGTTACAAAAAATCCCGGAGCAAGGGCATTTACTCTTATGCCTGTCTTTGAAAAATGCACTGCAAGCCATTGTGTAAAGTTGCTTATTGCAGCCTTTGCACCGCTGTAAGCAGGAATTTTTGTCAATGGAGTATAGGCATTCATTGAGGAAACATTAATGATATTACATCCCTCTTTTTCAACCATATCTTTTGCAAATTCCTGAGTAGGGAGTAATGTACCTATAAAGTTTAAGTTAAATACAAATTCAACACCCTTTTCATCAAGGTCAAAGAAGGATACTGTATCAGCATCAATATCTCCTTTTTCATAATATTCCTTATCAGTATTGGCTCTTGCATTGTTACCGCCTGCACCATTAATTAAAATATCACATAATCCCAAATCTTCTATAACAGCCTTATGTACTTCTGCAAGACATTGTTTGTCAAGAACATTAGTTTTATAAGCCTTTGCTTTGCCGCCCTTTGCTCTTATTTCTTCAGCTACCTTTTCAGCAGCCTCCTCATTAAGGTCAAGAACTGCAACCTTAGCACCTGCCTCAGCTAAAGTCTTTGCAAACATACCACATAAAATA
>DBGCRA010000139.1:0-24363 GCA_048359195.1 Candidatus Gallispira sp. | reverse complement strand
GGAGCTGTCAACTTCTATATACTGACTGCCGTCAGTACCCCTTAAATCTGTTTCATATGCTTTTTCGATACCGTCTTTTCCGATTACATCGTTAATTGAATAATCTCTGTTTTCGCTTTTATTAAGTTCTTCATCTGTTATACTGCCAATATAGCCTAAAATATGAGAGAAATACTTACTGTAAGGATATTCTCTGTTGCTTTGGTTATCTATAAAAGCACAAGGGAAGGAAGAACCCTGTTCTCTTAATGTCGTAAGAGTTTTTTCTGATATGTTATAGGCAATGGGAACGGGAATATATTTTGAATATCTTTTTTCATACAAAGCACATCTTAAGCCGAGTATTTTGCCTGCCATAGTATTATCTGTTGTTTCATCTATTTCAAATCTTTCTTTTAATTCCTCAAAGCATTGTTCTGCTGTAAGGTTTTCATCAAGATTCATATTCTCCTTCCATCTTTTTTCCTGGTTAAGACTGCCGTCAAATAAAAATTCGTGAGGAAGTGTTGATGTAATAGGCAGTGTTTTAACAATTTTTTCATCATTTTTTTCAAGTAAGGTTATTAAATCATATAAAACTTTGTTAAGATTATCAACACCTATACTTGGGTCAAGACTCACCGCATATGCCGTATTGTTAACAGCTAAAGCTCTGCCGTATCTGTCATAAATAGTTCCCCTGGGAGCTTCAACCTCAACTTCTCTTAGGGCAGTGCCGTTTACCTCCCGGCTGAAATATTCGCCTTTAACTATCTGGAGGGAAAAAAGCTTTATAACCAGTATAAAAAACAGAAGTAAAATTATTCCATGCATAATGTATAATCGGTAGTTATCCAATTTTACTATATTGCGTAATAATTCTTTCATACATACATTCCATTCTGTTAAAATCTATGTTTGTGTCCTATTTTATCCCAAGAGCTGTTTTGCAGTGTGTACACAATAAAATATACGGCAAAACCAAATATAATGTTATAAATAATCTCAGGTAAAATGTTAAGGATAATATAGATATTAAGGGTAGTATAACCCTTTAAAATAATATTTAATAAATAAAAGCCAAAATTGTAGGCAAGAGTTGCAATTAAAATAAGAAACATTGGTGCAACAATGTTTTCTTTGTTAAAATGTTCTGTAAGACAGCCTGCAATATAACCCATAATTCCGTAAAGAAAAAGGTTTGAACCAATTACATGACCAAAATAGCAGTCCTGCAAAAGTCCCATTATTATACCTATAAGCAATCCGTCAGAATTTCCCTTGAAAAAAGCTGCAGTAACAATAAATATAAGCATAAAGTTAGGTTTAACACCTGCTATTGCTATGTAATTGCAGAGAGTTGTTTGGAAAATAAATATAATTGTTGAAATAATTAAATAACTAATGTATCTCATTTATTTTTCCTCACTCTCAGTTGTGTTTTCTATAAATTTCTTTTCAAAGGATGTATCCAAAACCAATACATATTTTAATTTTGAAAAATCAACGGAAGGCTCAATGATAGCATATTGCATTGATGTTTGAGAGTCAACTGTAAGTTTGCTTACGTGACCTATGCTTATACCCTCCGGAAAAATTTCACTTAAATGAGATGTAACAATTTCATCTCCTACCAAAATATCGGAATTTTTATCGGAATACTGCATTTTACATCTAGCATCACCTGAAAAATCCGCCACAACATAACCAATGTCGTTTGTTCTGAGACTCTCAGCACTTACCGCATCAGAGTCGTCAATTATAGAAACTACTTTTGAGTAGTTATATCCGCATTCACTAATTTTTCCAACAAGACCGTCTTCATTCATTACAACCATATTTTTTTCAAGTCCATAATTTGTACCTTTATTGATTATAAAGGTATCAAACCAGTTTCCGGGATCCTTTGCTATAACCTTTGCACCAATTGTTGAATATTGGCTGTAGTCCTGTTGGAGTTTAACAAGGGCTTCCAATTGTATGTTTTCGCTTTCCACAAGTTTAAGACGATTAAGCTCAGCTCTTGCTTCAAGCAAATCTTCTTTCAGCTCCCTGTTTTCAACGTTTAAGTTTGAAATACCCTTAAAATATCCGGCAATATTGCCAAACCAGTCAAAAATACCTGAATTGAAGGACTGAAGAGGTGTTATTACACTTCCATAAGAGTTTTCTATAAACGTAGGTGCTTTTCTGTTATATGAAAAGCCTGCACAGCCTAAAGAGGCTATGGCTAATGAAGTTATAACAATTTTAAAATTTCTGTTCACATTATCATACCTTTTTCAGTATATTCAATTTTAATTTTATGCCAATGTTTTTTTGTCACTTGGTACAAGTTTGTTTACAATATCAACATCGTCAATTATTTTGCCGGCACCATTAACTACACATTCCAATGGACTGTCTGCAATATAAACAGGCATACCTGTTCTGTTTGAAATAAGCCTGTCGAGTCCTGTCAGAAGAGCACCGCCTCCTGTAAGATAAATACCTATTTCCATAATATCGGCAGCAAGTTCCGGAGGAGTATCCTCAAGTGTTCTTTTGATTGCATCGATAATTATGTTAATAGAATCAGACAAAGCACTTTGTACCTGACGTGAGTCAATAGTAAGCGGCTTAGGCAGACCTGTTACCAAATCTCTGCCTTTTACAGTTATTTCTTTATTTTCTGAATTAATGTCAAAATAAGCACAGCCAACATTTTTCTTAATAGTTTCGGCTGTAATTTCTCCAATTTCAATTTTATATTCATTGCGGACATAGTTGATAATATTGCTGTCAAACTGGTCACCTGCTATTCTTACGGAACGGCTTGCTACAATACCGCCAAGAGAAATAACTGCAACCTCGCTTGTACCTCCGCCAATATCGACAACCATATTACCGGCAGGTTCTTCAACCTTAAGATTAGCTCCAAGGGCAGCTGCCATAGGTTCCTCCACAATATAAATATGCCTTTCTCTGGCTCCTGCACCTGTTGCCGCCTCAATAACAGCTCGCTTTTCAACCGGTGTAATTCCTGAAGGAACGCATATAACTATTCTTGGCTTTGAAGAAAGGGGATTTTTTGGATATGCTTTTTCAATAAAATATTTAAGCATAGCCTCAGTTACAGCATAATCTGCAATAGCACCGTCCTTCATAGGTCTTATGGCAATAATATTGCCCGGTGTTCTGCCGATCATTTCCTTAGCATCATTGCCGACAGCCAGCACTTCTCTGGTAACAGTGTCGATTGCCACAACTGATGGTTCATTTATAACAACACCTTTGTTTCTGACATAAACAAGGGTATTGGCTGTACCTAAATCTATACCAATGTCTTTATTAAACATAATAACCTCCAAAAATTTACAAAAATAACCATAATATTATAATACACTATTTTTATTACGTTTTCAATTACATTTATATTAAAATTTGAAACAAAGTAATTGGGGTTGTTACAACAATGTTAAGAAAAAAATATAGTGTAACTATCATAGTAAAATTATTTACCATTTTGCAAAAATTATTTACAAGTAATGCCTAAATATAGTATAATCATATTTTGAAATGAGGTGTTTTAAATGAAATCTCCCTTAATTACTATATCGGGACCTACTGCCTGCGGTAAAACTGCGGTGTCAGTCGAGCTTGCTAAAATTATAAACGGTGAAATTATATCAGCAGATTCCATGCAGGTATATAAATATATGGATATTGGTACAGCTAAGGTGACGGAGGATGAAAAGCAGGGAATAAAGCACTATTTAATAGATGCTCTTTATCCGGATGAGGAATTTTCAATAGCTGTTTTTCAAAAAATGGCAAAGGATGCTCTTTCTGAAATTTATTCTAAAGGTAAAATGCCGATTTTAGTTGGAGGAACAGGATTTTATGTAAATGGTCTTATATATGATAATGACTTTACTCCGGGCGAAAAGGACGATAAAATGCGTCTTGAACTTGAAAAGGAAGCTTTGGAAAAGGGTAATGATTATGTTCACGATATTTTAAAGGAACTTGATCCCGAATATGCAGAAACTGTTCACCCCAATAATGTAAAAAGAGTAATTCGTGCTATTGAATATTGCAGAGATACGGGAGAAAAGTTTTCTGAATACAATGCAAGGGAAAGACTTAGAAAGCCCGCATATGATGTTAAAACTTTCATATTAAATATGGATAGGGAATTATTATATGAAAGAATTGAAAAAAGAATTGATATAATGATTGAGAATGGACTTGTGGACGAGGTAAAGAAATTAATGGAAAAATATCCGCCCAATCTTGTGTCAATGAAGGGCTTAGGATATAAAGAGATTATAGGTTATCTCAATGGAGAATATTCCCTTGACGAAGCAATTTATATATTAAAGAGGGATACCAGACATTTCGCAAGGCGTCAAATAACATGGTTCAGACACCGGAGTAATGGTATGTGGGTAAATATGAATGACTTTGAAAGCTCTAAAGCAGCGGCTGAATTTATAGCAAAGGAAATAACTAAGGAGTAGTAAAATGTTAAGAGATTATATTTTAAAAGAGTTTGGAATTGATGAAAAGGTCCTTGATTTCTGCTTTGATATTGAAAAAAATATAAAATGTAAATTTGATGAAATTGACAATATTACAGAGCTTAATCAGTACAAGGTGCTGAGAGCTATGCAGAAAAACAATTTAAGCGATACTGCATTTAACGGTACAACAGGCTATGGCTATAATGATATTGGCAGGGATAAGCTTGAGGACATTTATGCCGATGTTTTTAATGCAGAGGATGCTCTTGTAAGAGCACAGATTATTTCAGGCACACATGCTCTTACTGTTGCATTGTCAGGCAATTTAAAATATGGTGATGAAATGTTGTGTGTTGCAGGTGCACCTTATGACACATTAGAAGGTGTAATAGGTGCAAAGAGGAAGCAAAAGGGCTCTCTTGTGGACAATGGTATAGTTTATAAGGAGCTACCTTTATTGGAAAACGGCAATGTAGATTTTGAAAATTTGCCTAAAATGATTACACCTAAAACAAGGCTTGTGGAAATACAAAGATCAAAGGGCTATGAGTACAGACCGAGCCTTACAATTGAAACAGTAAAGAAAATTATAGACATAGTAAAGTCAGTAAAGCCTGACACAATATGTATGGTAGATAACTGCTACTGTGAATTTGTAAGTGAGCTTGAGCCGACAGATGTAGGTGCAGATATGGCAGTAGGCTCTCTTATTAAAAATCCCGGAGGTGGACTTGCTCCCGTAGGCGGTTACATTGTTGGTACCAAGGAATGTGTTGAAAATGCAGCATTCAGACTTACCGCTCCCGGAATGGGCAAGGAAGTCGGTCCAAGTCTTGGTGTAACAACAAGCCTTATTCAGGGGCTGTTTCTTGCTCCCACTGTTGTAAATGCCGGTTTAAAGGGAGCAGTATTTGCAGCAGGAATATTTGAAAAGTTGGGTTTTGAATGTATGCCAAAAGTAAATGAGGAAAGACCTGACATAGTAGAAGCTATACAGATGAAAACTCCTGAAAATGTTATTGCATTTTGCCGGGGTATTCAGGCAGGTGCAGCTGTTGACAGTTACGTAAAGCCGGAACCCTGGGATATGCCGGGCTATGATTCTCAGGTAATTATGGCGGCAGGTGCTTTTGTTCAGGGATCGTCTATTGAGCTTAGTGCCGATGCACCTATGAAAGAGCCATATACTGTATATATGCAGGGAGGTTTAACATGGTTTCATGCTAAAATAGGAATAATTATAGCTGTAGACCGGATGTATAAAAGAGGTTTGATTAAATTATAATGCAAATTTTTTTTGTTTTTTTAAATTTATTTAGTTAGCGTTGACTAATGGCAGTTTCTTGTATTATTATTGTGTTAATTGATTGGAGGAATTATTTATGAATCATATCATATCAAGGCTTCTTATATATGGGGATATGCCAAGGAATTCAATATTGATGGAATTAGGTGATATTTTCAAAAATTATCAGCAAAAATTACAGTCGGAAGATGAGCTTACCGTAAGAATATATTCTCAGATTAAGAAAATTCTTGAGGTAGCAACAGACTATGGATTTGATAAAAATTTATGGCATAATTATCTTACGTTTTTGCTTATTACAAATGAAAATCCTTTCAGTATTACCTGTGAAAAGGTGGGAGCCAATGAAGGCAGTGTAAATTATTTTGCTAAAAATGACTTCAGAGCTTTTTATGAGTTATTTAACTATGATTTTTCGGAAATCGAGTATGGATTGGGAATAGACTGCTTTACAAGAATTTCAGATTATAAGGCAATAGGTAAAAAGGAGCTTATGTATAATAAAAATGTGAGTGAAAAGGTACAAATGCTTAGTGAAAAACTTGAATGTGCAGAAGATGAAAATGATATTTTTGACGCAGTAACAGGTTTTTACAGAGACTACGGTGTAGGTATGTTTGGACTTAACAAGGCATTCAGAATTGCAGCATCAACAGAAAACAGCGTTGTACTTCACCCCATTAACAATATGGACAAGGTTATGCTTGATGACCTTATAGGTTATGAAATTCAGAAGAAAAAACTTGTTGATAACACAAGGACTTTTGTTGAAGGGAAAAAGGCTAACAATGTTCTTTTATTTGGTGACAGCGGTACAGGCAAGTCTACAAGCATTAAGGCTATTGTCAACGAATTTTATGACAAAGGTCTTAGAATGATAGAAATTTATAAGCATCAGTTTAAAGATTTGTCAAATGTTATTGCACAGATAAAAAACAGAAATTACAAGTTTATTATTTATATGGATGATTTGTCCTTTGAAGAATTTGAGATTGAGTATAAATTTTTAAAGGCTGTTATTGAGGGCGGTGTGGAAACAAAGCCTGATAACATTCTTATTTATGCAACATCTAACAGACGTCATTTAATTAAGGAAAATTGGAGTGACAGAAACGATTTGGAGAGTAATAACGGTATGCATCGTTCAGACACGATGGAGGAAAAGCTTTCCCTTGTTAAAAGATTTGGTGTAACAATCAATTATTCAAAGCCTAATCAAAAGGAATTTTTTGAAATTGTTAAGGGCTTGGCGCATAAAGCAGGTATTAAAATGTCTGATGAGGATTTATGCAAAGAAGCTAATAAGTGGGAATTAAGTCATGGTGGTATATCAGGCAGAACTGCACAGCAGTTTATTAACTACATATCAGGTTTGGGGGATTAATAAATGAGTTTTATTGAATTACTTTTTATAGCCGTAAGTTTAGCAATGGATGCCTTTGCAGTATCTGTATCTAATGGACTTCTTCTTCCTAAAATAAGAATAAGACACGCAGTTACATTTGGTGCATTTTTTGGTGTGTTTCAGTTTATAATGCCTTTAATAGGATATTTCCTTGCAAGCAGTTTCAGTTCTTATATTACCGCTTTTGACCACTGGATAGCTTTTATTCTCCTTGCTCTTATAGGCGGCAATATGATTAAGGAAAGTTTTTCCGGTGATGAGGATACAGAGGCAGTACAGGCAAATATTATGTCTGTAAAAAATCTTACAATACTTGCTATTGCAACAAGTATTGATGCTCTTGCCGTAGGGGTTACATTTGCCCTTGTAGACAGCGGAAATATATGGTTTTCATGTACTGTAATAGGTGTTGTTGCCTTTGTAATTTCTTATATTGGCGTAATGCTTGGCAAAAAAATAAGCGGCGTATTTCAGACCTATGCCGAAAGAGTTGGCGGCTGTGTACTTGTAATAATTGGACTTAAAATATTGATTGAGCATTTATTTTTCGGTTAAAATGAATGGATTATTATAATGAGTAAAAAAATAAATCGGTTAGGTATTTATCTAACCGATTTATTTTATGCAATGATAATAACAGAATTTTTGTAAATAGTATTCTTATTTTGATATGTTTGCTGTGTATTGTTCATATTTTTCTTTAATCATCATACTTTCAGCCATTTTTTCTTTTATATTCAAGTACTCTTCTTCAGTTATATTTCCTTTTGGATTAATTTTGTTGTCACTGACAGCTACCAGCCCTTTATCTGCAAAGAATGCCAGTGGGACTTTAGCATATTCATTTATATTATCAAAGTCACTGTACTGTTTTAATATATTAATATCCGCATTTACATTATCAATATTAAATGTTGTAATACTGTCTGATTTTATAAAATTATAAAGCATAGTATATAAATCTTCCCTTGATATATAGGCTTCCGGATCAAATGTACCGTCTGAATAGCCGTTAACAATATGGTTTTTTTTGCCAAAGGCAGCAGCAGCTCTTTTGTAACTGCTTTCCAAATTATTGATGTTCATATCTTTAAATTCGGGAGTAGTAAAGAATTCCGGTGCACCAAAGGTTTCTTCTGTTCCGCTGTAATAATAATCATTTAATTCTGCAAGGGAGTCTATTCTTGTAATATAGTTATTGGGATTCTTCCTCTTAAAATTTTCATTTATCTTTGTTTTCATTTCAAGCATTTCCGCATTTGTAATATTATTCTTTGGATTTATCATATTGCTTTCTGTTATTATATTGTTTTTAACAAAAAAGGCAATAGCATTTTCAGCGTAGCTGCTTATATTATTTTTATCATTATATTTATTTAAAATATTGATGTCAATATTAAAATTGTCACATTCGTATTCCTTTACTTTTTCGGATTTTATTAAATTGTAAAGCATAACATAAAAATCCTCTTTTGTTATTAAATCATCAGGTCTGAAAGAAGCATATTCATATTCGCTTATAATTCCGAGCATTTTACCGTTAAAGAGAATATCCTTATATTGATTAAAAGTCATTTCATCATCGGCAGAGCTGAATGTATCGGGAACATTATTGACAGCTTGTTCCTTATCATAGTAATATCTGATATTAATATCATATACATTGGTAATAAAATACAGTGCTTCGATTCTGGTGGCATATTCACTGTTATTATATCCGTTGAAATACTCTGTTTCCTGTCTGTTGGCAGCTTCCTGTACGTCAATTGAATTTTTTGCATAAACATTAGAGCTGATTAAAGATATTATAACTGCTGTAATAAAAAATTTTTTCATTTTTTTCATACTCCTTTATTATTTTATTTATTATTAATTATACCAAACAAATATAATTTAAAATTGCTTTTGTAAAAAAATAAACTTTTTTCGTATTAAAATAAAACACACTAACATAATAAAATAATAGCCCTCAAAATTTTAAGGGCTATTATTCAATATATCGACAAACAGAGTTATAAATTTACAATATTATTTTTTTTATATTATCCAAGCATATCATAAACAGGAAACTGATATGTACTGTCCAAAACTTTATTTAATACCTCGTTGCTGTCAGTTGAATTAACATTGTTGTCTCCCGTTACATCAGCTGCAATAAAGCCGATTTCTGAAATTTGTGAACGGTATGAATCTTTGTTTGTGCTTGATGCATATCCGGAAATCCATGATGCATCAAATATATTTATTGAGTTATCTTCATCAACATCACCATATTTTACATATGAATTGTTTGCGGTAGAAGGTAAATGGAATATTAAATTTGATACATATTTTGATGATGACGGAATAAGGAAATATCTGTACTGGTAGCCGCCTGCATCATCGTTTGTTGAGTCAACCAAGTAGAAATCACCAATAAGCTTTACATAGTTCCATGAATGTGGTGTTCCCTGCTTATAACCCATTACTGTAATACAGGTAACACCTGCCTTTTTACATAAAAGAGTCATTGCATGACTATATCCCTGACACACAGCTTTTCCGCTGACGATTGCTCCATATGCGGTATATGGCTCCGGATCATTGTATATACCTGCACTGGCGGCACTATAATCATATGATACATTATCCAATAACCAATTGTGTAAATAAGCAACTTTGTCAGCATCACTTTTAACAGTATTTGAATTATTCATATCATTAATTATACTGTCAACTCTGCTTTCAAGAACATTCATTTTACTGTTTACATCAGAAGCGTTTGAGAAAAAGTCTGAGTTCCAGCTAAAAGTTATTTGAGCACCTGATGATGTACTTTTAAAATTGGTTATTTCAAAATCATCATTCCAAAATCTCTCGGGATAGTCTAAGAAAAATGCCTGTCTGGCTCCTTCCAAAGCGCTTTCGCATTCAGATCTTGTTACATCAGAGTTGATATAACAGGTTTTTGATGAAACAGCACTGTCAAAGTTATTTACTAAAGCGTTATATATAATTCTTTGAACATCATCAAGTGTGTCTCCATAGCAGGTGTCACTTGATCCCCATGTTCCTAAAGACAACATAGAGATTGAATTGTCGTAAATATAATTATATATATTTTTATCTTCTGTAGAAGCATTATAAAAAGCTTCTACATTTTCACTGTTTGCAATGCTGTCATCAGCATTAACGTTTTGTATATTACTGTTTGTTAAATCAGATGTATCAGAAGCAGAGTTTGCATATGCTGATACGCCGGAACCTAATATTGCAGTAACACATAACAGACTTAAAATTTGTTTTTTTAATTTCATAATTTGGTCCTCCATATAAAATAAATATATTTTTTATAACCGGTTATAGCTTATATGGAGAAAAAACAATGAATTTTGTAAACCTGATTTTTAAAATGTTTTAATTATTTTTAAAATAAATGAGCATAGACTAAATTAAGCCTATGCTCATATAAATATGTTATAAGTCTTCAATTACTTTTTTTATTTGAGGTCTTAATGATTGACTTATTGGAATGACAGTACCGTTTGTTAGTTCTATACTTTTATAATTGTAATTTTTTATAAAATATAAGTTTATTATGAAAGATTTATGAACCTTAATAAAACCGTTGATATTATTTAATTCACTTATTTTACCGTAACAAATATAGTTTTCTTTTGCGGTAACAACAATTAATTGTCTTGATTGGCTTGTTATATATAATATATCCTTGTAGGGGACAAAATGTGTATTAATACCGTTTTTTATTTTTAAATATAAATTGCTGTTATTTCTTATTTTTTCAAATGATTTGAATATATCAAAAATTTTTTCCTTGGTGACAGGAAGCTTTATAAAGTCTAAGGGTTGGCTGGAAAATAATTTTATGGAATTTTCGGCACTTTCAGATACATACACAATACTTACCAATTGATTGTTAAGTTCTTTTCTTATGTAATTGCCGATTATGCTTGTGTCTTCAGATTTTGAATGAAAGTATAAAAATACCAAGTCATATTCTTCTCCCGATTCCATATTTTTAATAAGTTCACTTCTGCTGTATAATTTATCAATATAAATATATGTGTGATTTGTTACAGAATATTTTTGTATATAGTTTTCAATATCATTGCATATAGATATATTTGCTGCATAAATTGCAATTTTAAGCATAAATGATCACCTATCCGATATATAAATATTTAACATATGTTTTGCATCATATATATTATACAATTATTATAATTTAATTGACGAATTATGTCAATATATGATGATATAAATTATTTACCAATAGTTGTGCGATTAAAAAATGTTGTTTTATAAATTAGTGTTTAATAAAGATTTTCCGTTATATAATCTAAAAATTGCTCTTTTGTGGCATTTGTTAAGCAATAGACGGTGATTTTTAGAGGATTTTTTTAATTTATGACGTATATATTTATTAAGAGGTGATATAAATGACTATAAGAGAACGTACTGAAATGTTTGAAGATGAAATATTAAGTCCCTATGCTTCTAAGAGCAAAAACAGTCAGGGAAGAAAGAAAACAGAAGATTTGTGTGATATAAGAACTTGTTATCAAAGGGACAGAGATCGAATTATTCATTCCAAAGCTTTCAGAAGATTAATGCATAAAACTCAGGCGTTTATTTCACCTGAGGGTGATCATTACAGAACAAGACTAACCCATACTCTTGAGGTATCCCAAATAGCAAGAACTATAGCTACTGCATTAAGGCTTAATGAAGATTTAACAGAGGCTATAGCTTTGGGACATGATTTGGGACATACACCTTTTGGGCATTTGGGAGAGGATGACTTAAATAATGTTGTGCCCGGAGGCTTTCATCATAATGTACAAAGTGTCAGAGTGGCGGAGAGAATAGAGAAAAACGGTGAGGGGCTTAACCTGACAAGAGAAGTTCTTGATGGTATGCTTAATCATCGAGGTGCCGGTTCTCCAAGTACCTTGGAAGGGAAAATTGTACAGATTTCGGATAAAATAGCCTATGTAAATCACGATATAGATGATGCAATCAGAGCAGGAATAATAATTAACGAGGATTTGCCTAAAGACTGTGTGGAAATTTTAGGTGATACCTCAAGAAAAAGAATAGATCTTTTAATCAGGAATATAATTAAATGCAGTGAAAACATAAATGATATATTAATGGATACAGAGGTTAAAGAGGCTTTATATAAATTAAGGAAATTTATGTTTGATAATGTTTATAATTCTGATATGCTTGGCGAAGAAAGAGAACGTTACGGAAAGTTTTTAAGTCTTATGTACGGATATTATCTTGATAATTTTAAGGAAGTTCCTGAGGAATTTAAAAAGAATTATGACAATAACACAGAAGAATATCATTATGAAAGAATTGTAGCTGATTATCTTGCAGGGATGACAGACAGATTTGCAATGAATGTATATGAATCTTTGGGGAATAAATTAAAAAAATATCTATAATAAAAAAGGATATTTGAAATTGATGTCGAAAATTAAAATAGGTGAGTTTAAATGATTTTATTTTTATAAAAGGAGGGGATTACATGAGCTATTATCCACCTGAGGTAATTGATGATGTTCGTTCGTTAAATAATATTGTTGATGTTATCGGACAATATGTCAGTTTAAAAAGAAGTGGCAGCTCTTATGTTGGTCTTTGTCCCTTTCACAATGAAAAGACTCCCTCATTTCATGTAAATGCAGATAAACAATTCTTTCACTGCTTTGGCTGCGGTGTCGGAGGCGATGTATTTGGTTTTACAATGAAATACGGAAATTACAGCTATCCTGATGCAGTCAGATTCCTTGCAGACAGGGTGGGTTATAATTTACCTGAACCTGAAATGACGGCAGATATTGCAAAAAAAAGAGAATTAAAGCAGAATTTATACGAAATACATAAAATTGCTGCCAGATTTTACTATGAACAGTTAATGAGTAATAATGGTAAAAATGCAGTAGAATATTTAGATAAAAGGCAAATTAAACTTGGAAGCAGGCGGAAGTTTGGGCTTGGATATTCGCCAATAGCAAAGGGTGTGCTATATCAGGAATTAAAGAATAAAGGTTTCAGTGATGAAGTGATTTTAAAAAGCGGACTTGTTACCAAAAAGGACAATGGGGCTTTTTATGATAAATTTTTTAACAGGCTTATGTTCCCAATAATAGATGTATATGGGAATATAATAGGTTTTGGCGGACGCATTTTAGGTGAAGGTCAGCCTAAGTATTTAAATTCTCCTGAAACAGATATATTTAACAAAAGCAGGAATCTTTATAATTTAAACAATGCAAAGCAGTCAAAATCAAGAGAAATGATACTTGTTGAAGGTTATATGGATGCTATTGCAATATATCAGGCAGGATTTTATAATGTAGTTGCATCTCTTGGCACAGCATTTAATGAAAATCATGCAAAGGTACTTAAGGCTTATGCAGAAAGCGTTATACTTTTGTTTGATAGTGACGAGGCAGGTGTTAAGGCTGTTTTAAGAGCTATTCCTGTTCTTAAGGATGCAGGGCTTAAGGTGAAGGTTTTACAAGTATATGATGCAAAAGATCCGGATGAATTTATTAAAAAATTTGGTGCATCTGAATTTGGAGAATTATTAAAAAAGGCTAAAAATTATATTATTTTTCAGGCTGAACAGCTTCAGAAAAAATATGATTTTAATGTATTGGATGATAAAATTTCATTTTCAAAAGATATTGCATCTCTTTTATCGGGAGTTGACAGTCCAATTGAAAGAAATGCTTATCTTAAGGAAATATCAAAAATTTCTCAGATTGATTTAGAATCAATACAGAGTGAAATATTAAAGCTTAATAATGGGGTGCAGACAATTAGATTTGCACAGGGCGGTTCAAAAATAAATAAAAATGCCACTGATGATGCAAGATGCGGGCTTATAAGTATGCTTGTGTCCAATAAGGCTTTTTATGATTTGTTAAGTCCTCATATTAAGCCAGAGGAATTTGTTGATGAATTTTATGTTAAAATAGTAAGGCATATTTATGAATTATATAGTCAGGACAAGCCGGTAAACAAAGAAAATATAATAGGCTATTTTGAAACTGTTGAAGAACAGAGCAGAATTACAAAGCTGTTTGTAAGGCAGATTGATTATATAGATAATGAAGTGGAAAAGGCTATGAATGACCTTGCCAAAAAGGTTAAAACAGCCTATTATGATAAAATGATTAGTGATGATTACAGTAATCCTAAAATAAATGAGTTAATGGAATTAAAAAGAAATGTTAGCAAACTGTATATATCATTATCTGACGGTTAAAATAGTTACAAGTGAGGAAAGGATGGAAATATAAATGAAAGCCATTGATGATGCTGTTTTTATGAGCAAAATGAAGGAACTCATTGCCATAGCTAAAAAGAATAAAAATATACTTAATGCAAATACTCTTATGGATAGTTTGTCTACTGTTGAGCTTGACCCTGAGCAGATGGATAAAGTATATGATTATCTTGAAAGTCAAGGAATTGATCTTGTAGGTGTTGAGCTTGAAATTGATGATACAGATGATGATTTGGAGGACGGCGCTGAAAGAGAACTTGATTTATCTGTTTCAGACAGTATAAACATTGATGACCATGTAAGAATGTATTTAAAGGAAATTGGCCGTGTCCCTCTTCTTACTCCGCAGGAAGAAATTGAGCTTGCAGAGAGAATTGAACAGGGTGATGAGGAGGCTAAAAAGCGTCTTTGTGAGGCTAACTTAAGACTTGTTGTAAGTATTGCAAAGAAGTATGTGGGCAGAGGTATGCTTTTTCTTGACCTTATTCAGGAGGGAAATCTTGGACTTACTAAGGCTGTTGAAAAATTTGACCATAGAAAGGGCTTTAAATTCAGTACCTATGCTACATGGTGGATAAGACAGGCTATTACAAGAGCTATTGCCGATCAGGCAAGAACTATTAGAATTCCTGTTCATATGGTTGAAAATATTAACAAAATTATAAGAGTATCAAGACAGATGCTTCAGGAAAACGGTAAAGAGCCTACAGATCAGGAGCTTGCTGAAAGAATGCAGATGTCTATTGACAAAGTAAGGGAAATCAGAAAGATTGCTCAGGAACCTGTTTCTCTTGAAACACCTATTGGTGAGGAGGAAGACAGCCATTTAGGCGATTTTATACCTGATGAGGATATTCAGGCACCTGCTGATGCCGCAGCTTTTTCATTGTTAAAGACACAGCTTGATCAGGTTCTTAATACTCTTACTGACAGAGAAAGAGAAGTGCTTAAGCTTAGATTTGGTCTTAATGACGGCAAAGCAAGAACTCTTGAAGAAGTTGGTGCCAAGTTTAATGTAACAAGAGAGCGAATTCGTCAGATTGAGGCAAAAGCTTTGAGAAAATTAAGACATCCTAGCAGAAGTAAAAAGCTTAAAGATTATTTATAAGGTTAATTATGGGGACTGTCTTGCAGTCCCTTTTTTTGTAACAGTGAGGTTAATATGTTATCTAAAAGATTACAGCAGGTTGCAGATACGGTAATTAAGACAGATGTTGTTGCGGATATAGGTACGGACCACGCTTATATACCTATTTATCTTGTAAAAAAAGGTATTGCAAAAAAAGCCGTTGCAGCAGATATTAGTAAAGGTTCATGTAAAAAGGCACAAATTAATATTAACGCGAACCATTTGGAAGACCTTATTGACGTAAGGTGCGGCAACGGTCTTGAAGTAATAAATAAGAATGAAAAAATTAATTCGATTATTATTGCAGGTATGGGTGGATTATTGGCAATTAGCGTGCTTGAGAGCAATAAAGAGGCAGTTAATAATGCAGAACAGCTCGTGTTACAGCCCCAAAGAGATATAGATAAGGTAAGGAGATATGTTCATCAGGCAGGATTTAAAATTGCCGATGAAAATATGCTTATAGAAAGTGACAAATTTTATACAATTATAAACGCTGTAAAAGGGGAAGAAAAATATACTGAAATTGAATATCAGTTCGGCAAAAGGCTTATTGAGTCAAAATCACCTGTTTTAAAGGAATATGTTAAAATTGAATTAAATAAACTTTTAATGGTACTTAAAAATATGGAGGATAACGGCAAGGAAAGTACTTCTGCTTACGACAAACTTGTAAAATTAAAAGAAAGTTATCTGGAGGTGAAAAAATGTCTGTAAAAGCTATAGATATTATAAATACAATAAATGAAATAGCACCTGAAAGTATATGCTGCAGTTGGGATAATGTGGGGATAATGGCAGGTGACAAAAATTCTGATGTAAATAAGGCACTCATTGCCCTTGATTGTTCGGCGGCAGTTATCGATGAGGCTGTAAATATTGGTGCCGATATGATAATTACCCATCACCCCTTTATTTTCAAGGCTGTAAAAAATCTTAATTTTGATACTCCTTTGTCTGTTAAAATAGCAAAGGTTATTAAAAATGATATTATTGTATATTCAGCTCATACCAATCTTGATATAGCAGATTATGGAACTAATTACACATTGGCAAAACTCTTGAAACTTGACAACGTAAAGGGACTTGTGCCAATGGGTAATGAAAATTATATGGGAAGACAGGGCGATTTAAGATCACCTGTTAAATTCAGTGATTTTATTGATTTTGTTAAAACTAAATTAGGCGCTAAAAGTCTTGTTGTTAATGGAGATTTGGACAGGATTATAAAAAAGGTAGCCTTATGTACGGGCGCAGGTGCAGATTTTGAATTTATGTCAAAGGCTAAGGAAGAAGGCTGTCAGGCTTATATTACAGGGGATGTGGGTTATCATAATGCACAGATTGCTGAGGACTTGGACTTGTGTCTTATTGACGGTACTCATTACTTGACAGAGGTAATTGTTGTTGATACACTGCATAATATTTTATCAGATAAAATTAAGGGTGTTGAATTTGTTAAGTCAAAAGTAAACGGTCAGACACTTAATATTGTGTAATTTATAATCAGAGGGGGGAGTTTTTATGAAGTATTTTAATGTAAATATTGTAAATATTAAAAAAGATGTAAGAGTTGATTCAAATACATCATTACTTCAGCTGAGCAAGCTATATAAGGATGCCACAAAATATCCTATTTTAGCGGCAAAGGTTGACAATATTGAAAGAGATTTGAATTTCAGAATTAATGATGACTGTAATGTTGAATTTATGGATATTACATCAAAGCTTGGTTTCAGAGTTTATCAGAGAAGTGCAATATTTATTATGCTGGCATCTGTCAGAAAAATACTGGGCAGAGGTGCCGTTGTATGGGTAGAGCATACTATTAATGAAAATTATTTCTGTACAATAAGGGGTATAGAAATAACAAAAGACCTTTTAAATAAAATTAAAACAGAAATGAGAGAAATGGTTAAGTCGGATTTTCCTATTGAAAAATTGCAGGTTACGGTATCGGAAGCAGAGGAAATATTTACTGCAAATAATCTTGTCAACTGTAAAAAGGAGCTTAAATATATTAAAGCCACAAGTGTGTCTCTTTATAAGATAAATGATTATTATGACTATCTTTACGGAACAATGGTGCCTTCTACAAAATATATTGAAATTTTTGATTTGGTTAAGCATAGCGATGGTTTTGTATTACAGTTTGAGTCATATAAAAATCCGGGCACACTTAATACATATTTAAAATATCCAAAGCTGACAAATATATTTAAGGAATATAACAAATGGTCAGAAATTTTAAATGTATCTGCCGTATGCAGCCTTAATGATGCCATTAGTAATGGTGAAATTAAAGAGCTTATATTAATTGCAGAGGCTTTACAGGAAAAGAAAATTGCTCAGATAGCTGATGAAATACACAAAAGCGGTGAAAAGTTTGTATTTATTGCAGGACCTTCTTCATCGGGCAAAACAACATTTTCAAAGCGTCTTTGCGTTCAGCTTAAGGTAATAGGAATTAAGCCGCATATAATATCTCTTGATGATTACTACAAACCAAGGGAGGAAATTCCTTTTGAGGAGGATGGCACAAGGAATTTTGAGAATATAAATACTCTTGAAATAGAGAAGCTTAACAGTGATCTTATTGCTCTTAAAAAGGGAGAGGAGGTAGAAACGCCTCTTTATGATTTTACAACAGGAGAACCAAAGATAAAGGGTAAAAAAATAAAGCTTGAGGAAGATGATGTACTTATTATAGAGGGCATTCACGGACTTAATGATGCTCTAACACCAAGGATACAGGGTGGGGATAAATTCAAGATTTATATAAGCGCTCTAACACAGCTCAATATTGATGAACACAACAGAATATCAACAACTGATACAAGACTTATAAGAAGAATAGTAAGGGATCATTTTTTCAGAGGTTTTTCTGCAAGCAGTACAATAAATATGTGGCATAAGGTATTAAAAGGTGAGGAAGAAAACATATTCCCGTTTCAGGAAAATGCAGATGTTACATTTAATTCTGCATTGATATATGAAATGTGTGTGCTTAAAGTAATTGCTGAACCTTTACTGTTTAATCTTGATAAGTCAGAAAGCGGTTATACAGAGGCCAAAAGACTGCTTAATCTTTTAAATAGTTTTCTTGCAATAAATCCTCAGGATATACCTACAAATTCTCTTATAAGAGAGTTTGTGGGCGGAAGCTGCTTTGATTAATAAGTATATAAATAGATAATAGATATATAATAAGGAGCTGTGAATATAACAGTTCCTTATTTTGTATATTTTTTTTATTGTTGTCAATACTTTGTATGAGGTGTTGAAAATGAAAAAAATAATTTATTTATTTGTTTTAAGTATTATGCTTTTAAGTGAAAACAAGGTGTGGCTTGGTATTATGGATTTGTCAATAAATAATGAAGGGGAACACATAACCAATGACGAAATTAAAGAAATTGAAGATGTAAATGTAAAATTTAGATTAAATGATTTAATTAAATATATTGAAAAAAATTTAAAATAGTACTATACTTATATAGGATTGGAGCTGATTTATGTGGAAAGGAAATTTTTTGAAAATAACAGAAAAAAATTATATAATGTAATGAAGGACAATTCTATAGCTGTTCTTTTCAGCGGCAAGGCACCTAAAAAACTTGGTGATGAAAATTATGCTTTTACTCCTTTAAGAAATTTTTATTATATGACAGGACTTGACAAACAAAATATGACGGTTGTTTTATACAAAAACGGTGATATATGTGAAACAACTGTTTTTATTGAAAGATATGACGAAGTAAAGGCAAAATGGGTTGGTGCTGTTATGCTGCCTGATGAGGTAACTGAAATAAGCGGAATTTCAAATGTATCTTATTTAGATGAGTTTGATGAAATATTTGCATCAATTATGTTTAATAAGAGAATTGAAAACGTTTATATGGATTTTGAAAACAGAGATTTTGTTACTGTAGGTAATGCTTTTGATTTAAGCGAGAGAATAGGCAAAAATTATCCATATATTAATTTTATAAATGTTCATAATATTATAGCTGAATTTAGAATGATAAAAGAAGACTGTGAAATTGAAAAAATTGAAAAGGCTATAGATATTACCAAAAAGGGTATTTATGCTATGATGTCAAATTCAAGGGCAGGTATGATGGAATATGAAATAGAGGCATATTTTGACTTTGAATTAAAAAGTAACGGTGTAAAGGATTTTGCCTTTAAATCTATTACTGCAAGCGGTAAAAATGGTACAGTACTTCATTACTCTGATAATAACTGCAAGACTGATAAAAATGACCTTATATTATGTGACGTAGGTGCTCAGTGGGAATATTATAACGGAGATATAACAAGGACTTTTCCCGTAAATGGTAAATTTACTCCAAGACAAAAGGAAATTTATAACATAGTTTTGGAGGGGCAGAGGAAGGTTATTGATGCCATTAAGCCGGGGCTTGAATTTAAAAAATTGAATGAAATATTAAAAGAGCATTATGCTGTAGAATTAAAGAAAATCGGACTTATAAGCAGCGACGATGATGTAAGTAAATATTATTATCATGGTGTAAGTCATATGCTTGGACTTGAAACTCATGATGTTGGAAGGCATAATGAAGGCTTGTTGCAGGAGGGTATGGTATTTACCGTTGAGCCGGGATTATACATTGTTGAGGAGAAAATCGGTATAAGAATTGAGGATAATATTGTTGTGACCAGTAATGGATGCAGAGTGCTGTCAAAGGATATTATAAGAACTGTTGATGAAATTGAAAGTTTTATGGCAGGTAACAGATAATGATAAAGAGTGAAACTGAATTATATTCGCCTGTGCAGAAATATTTTGCAGATTTAGGTTTTAAGGTTGATGCAGAAGTCAGGGATTGTGACGTAGTAGCCACCAAAGGGGATATAACGGTTATTTGCGAGCTTAAAAGAGGTTTTACTATTGAGCTTATATATCAGCTTGTACAAAGGAAGAAAATGACACCTTATGTCTATGCGGTTATTCCAAGACCTAAAAATATGAGGAGCAGAGCGTTTACCAAAAAGCTCGATATTTTAAGAGCCCTTGACTGCGGACTTTTGGTTGTGCTTAATTCCACAAAAAGAGTTGATTTGGTGCTTGAACCAAGGGGAGAGGACACAAGTGCCAAAAAAGCAAGACGCAAAGGTGTGGAAAAAGAGGTTAGCATCAGAAAAATGTCCCTTAACTTAGGTGGACAGACAAGACGAAAAATAGTTACAGCACATAAGGAAAGTGTTATAGCTGCATTATGTTACATAGAAAAGTATGGTACGATAAAAACAAGGGAATGTAAGGATAATATAAAATATGTATTGCAGAAAAATCATTATAATTACTTTGTGAGAGTGGAAAAGGGTGTTTATACTGCTAATGAAATGGGCAGAAAATTCCTTGAAGTAAAGGATTATGGTGATGTTGTTGAATTTTACAGAAACGAGGTAGAATTATGTTTAAAATAGGGCGAAATGACAAGTGTTGGTGCGGATGCGGCAAAAAATACAAGGCTTGTCATGAAAGAAGTGATGAGGAAAACTTAAAGGAATTTGTCGAAGGTGCTTATCCTTTACCTGACAGACATCTTATATTAAATCCTGAACAGATACAGGGTATCAGAGATAGTGCTAAAGTTTCAATAGCAATTATGGATGCTCTTGACGATTTTGTTAAAGAGGGCATTACTACAGAGGAAATTGATGAGCTTGTTTATAAAATGACTACAGATGCAGGCGGTATTTGTGCACCTTATAAATATGGTGATTTTCCAAAGCACTGCTGTACATCAATTAATAATGTAGTTTGCCACGGTATACCAAGCAAGAATGTTACATTAAAAGATGGTGATATTATTAATGTTGATGTCACTACTATTTTAAATGGTTATTATTCCGATATGAGCAGAATGTATATGATAGGAAATGTAAGTGATGATGCAAGAAGGCTTGTTGAAGTGACTAAGGAGTGTATGTTTGCAGGCATTGAGGCTGTAAAACCTTACAGACCTATAGGGGATATCGGTAATGTTATAAATGATATTGCAGATAAAAACGGTTATGGTGTTGTAAGAGCTTTATGCGGTCATGGCGTTGGACTTAAATTTCACGAAGATCCGATTGTAAACCATTTCAGAACTGACAGAAAGACAATGGTAATGGTACCGGGTATGGTATTTACTGTAGAGCCTATGATAAATGCAGGCACATGGGACTGCAATGTGTCAAGAACTGACGGCTGGACTGTAACAACTGCTGACGGAAGTCTTTCAGCACAATGGGAACACACCATACTTGTAACTGAAGACGGATATGAAATATTGACTAAGTAGGTGACAATATGATAAATATATGGAAGGGAACTCCTTTAGGATATAATGCAGAGTTTGATAATGAACATAATATTAATAAACCTGAGCTTGAGGAGTTTGTTATAAATGACGGTAAAAAACACAGTTGTTTTTTGATTTTGCCGGGCGGAGGTTATGACCATTTATCAAATCATGAAGGTGCAAATGTAGCAAAAAGACTAAATGAAGAGGGTGTAAGTGCCTTTGTTCTTTATTACAGAGTTGCACCTTATTCACATCCAATATATTTGTGGGACGCTAAAAGGGCAATGAGATACATAAGATACAATGCGAAAAAATACAATATTGATGAAAATAAAATAGGTGTTATGGGATTTAGTGCAGGGGGAAATTTGGCTTGTATTACAGCAGAGCATTATGACCATTATGAATATGAGGCTGTTGACGAAATCGACAGTGTGTCAGCTATGCCTAATGCACTTGGAATGTGCTATCCTGTTGTAAGTATTACTAAGGAAATATCACATTCACGTTCAGGTGATAATTTATGCGGAGATAACAATGAGCTTAAAAATGAATTATCCTGTGAGCTTGCAGTGAGAGATAATATGCCCCCTACATTTATATGGCATACCTTTGAGGATATGAGTGTGGATTGCAGAAATTCTCTTGAAATGGGCATTGCTATGAAGGAAAAGGGCTGTTCCTTTGAAATGCATATTTTCCCAAAGGGTAAACACGGTCTTGACCTTGCCGAAGGCATTGAAGGAACGGAGCAGTGGTTTAATTTATATTGTAACTGGCTTAAAAGAATTGGATTTTGCATATAATCATATTGGGTGATTATATGAGTGACAATTTAACAGGCAGACTTATTAACAAGGAAGTAATTAATGTTAAGGATGGATGCAGAATTGGCTGTATTTCAGATGTTTTGGTTGACTGCAAAAGCGGAAATATTTGCTGTATAATTATACCTGTTGTAAATGGTATATTTTCCTTTTTCGGAAAGAAAAGGGAGTATTGTATAAGCTGGTGCAATATTGTGAAAATCGGAGGAGATATTGTACTTGTTGATGCAGATGTAAGAAATTGTGTGAGAATATGTGAGGGCTAATTTATGTTAGACAAAATTGAGCTTAAAAATCAGCTTGAAAATATTATAGATAAAAAACTAATTGAAAGTGTAAGCATAAGCAACCCTTTAAAAAAAGGCGATGATAAGCCTAATAAGGTTAAAATTTCTTCAATACTTTTAAAAGGTAATCTAAGCTATCAGGTGTCCCAATATATAGGGCAAAAGGTTATGCATAAAAATATTGAGCCTGATATTGTTATTGATGAAATTATAGACATAATGGAGGATAACTTTAAGCAGTGCAGTATAACGGCGAATAGGTTTTGTACCATACTTATGAATAAGAAAAAGCAGTTTACATTAACAGGGGTTAAAGATAACTTAAATGTAAGCTGTTCCCCTAAAGAACACAATAAGGTTAAAAATTATATTATTGGCGAAGGTGAATATGTTGACTGGATGTATAAGCTGGGCTTAATGGATAAAGATGGCGTTGTATTGAAACACAGACAAAAGAAGTTCAGGCAGATTAACAAATTTCTTGAAATGCTTAAAGATATTGAAAATGAAATTCCTGAAAATTCAATTATTATTGATATGGGCTGCGGTAAAAGCTATTTGACATTTGCAATGTATCACTATTTCAATATAATTAAGAAAAAGAATGTTGAAATAAGAGGTTATGACTTAAAAAAGGATGTTGTTGAATATTGCAATGAACTGGCTGAAAAATTTGAATTTAAAAGTCTTAAATTTTACTGTGAAGATATAGCAAATATTGAAAACACAGATGACAGAATTGCTATGATTATAACTCTCCATGCTTGCGATACAGCTACGGATTATGCAATATATCACGGTATAAGGTGGGGATGCAGGGTAATGATGAACGTACCTTGCTGTCAGCATGAGCTTTTTCAGCAAATGAAAAATGATAATATGAGTATTATGCTTAATCATGGTATTATTAAGGAAAGATTTGCTGCTCTTCTTACTGACTCAATAAGAGCAAGAATTATTGAACTTAAGGGCTATAAGGTACAGGTAATGGAATTTATAGATATGGAGCATACGCCTAAAAATATTATGATAAGGTCAGTTAAGACAGGTAAGAAGGAAAATAAGGACTTACTTAAGGAGCTTGAAAGAATTATTAAGGAATATAATATTGAACCGACACTTTATAAGCTAATTATTAAAGATAAAGACTGAGGATTTTTTATGCCTCAGTCTTTTATTTTAGGCGCTTTAAATTTTTCTGTGTATCCGACAGCTCTTGACAAATAATGCAGCAAAGATGTTTTCTACGGTATTCGACAAGCGAAATGTCGAATGCCGTATTTTAAATTTCAGGAAAAT
>DBGCRA010000138.1:0-28823 GCA_048359195.1 Candidatus Gallispira sp. | reverse complement strand
TAAATTCTATATATAACATAGATGCACAATATAACTTTATATGTAATGAAAGTACCATTGATTCAGGTATTGATGCTATTAAAAACAGATATAACGATATAGGCATTGAAAGAACTTTTCATACCTCTCACGGTACTGATGTTACGGTAAAGGGCGGAGATTACGGAAGTTATATTGATATAAAAACACTTAGAAAGTCAGTTAAGGCTGCTGTATTGGATAAGGAAAAGATTGATGCAACCATTACATACAAAAAGTATACATTAAATAACATTGACGGCATAGGTGATACTTATGTTGAAATTGATTTAACAAATCAGTATCTATATATGTATTCAAAAGGGGTGATTGTTAAGGATTGTCCTATAGTATCAGGACTTCCCGGCAGCAGAGCTACACCTCAGGGTGTATACAGATTAAAAAATAAAGCTAAGTATGTTACATTAGTAGGTGATGATTATAGGACACCCGTAAAGTATTGGATGCCTTTTAATCAGGGAATAGGTATGCACGATGCTACATGGCAAAGCTATTTTGGAGGAAATAAATATCTGACAAGAGGCTCTCATGGTTGTATTAATTTGGCTATGAAAGATGTTGCGGATATTTATGAGTATGCTGAAATAAATATGCCTGTGATTTGCTATTATCATGAAAGAATAGATGCTTTTAAGCCAATTAGTGCTTATGAGCGAAACAAAGCCTAATAAATAGTTTGGAGAGATTGTAAATGAATAATAAGTTAAAGGAAGAACAGGAGGGAAAAGAAGCTTTTCCTGTTGAAGATACAAATGAAAATGTGAAAATCAATTATAGTGATTTTTTAAAGGATACTGAAGAAATTGAAGCACAAATAAGAAAGGAAGAGGAAGAAAAAAAGGCAAAAATTAAAGAAAAAATCAGAAGATTTGAACCTGTTAAAATAAAAGAGAAAAAAGAAGATAAAAATAAACTTGATGTAACTTACGAAAGCATTGATTTTGATACTGATGAAATAAAAAATGCCGAGAAATTAAAAAAAAGAGCTGTAATTACTTCATCTGTAATTGGAGCTTTAATTGTCTTATATCTTTTAATATCCTTTGGTTACTTTAATAACAGATTTTTGCCCTCAACAATTATCAATGATGTTGACTGCTCAAATAAAACAGTAGATGAAATAAGCAGTATTATGGCAGAAAAGGTTAATGATTATCATCTTAATATTCTTTTTAATGATATTACTGTAGATGAACTTTATGGCAGTGATATTAATATGGAGTTTGGTGATATGGATAAGGTTTTGCGGGAAATATGTGATCATCAGAAAAAAATCTCATGGTTAAAGGGTGTTTTCTGTAATTCAGAACCGATAAGTACAGGAAAGGGGCTTAAATATGACACTTCTGTGTTAAATCAGTTTATTAACAGTTCTCTTGTGCTAAGTATTACATCAACTACTGAAAGTGTGGATGCCGGTATTGAATTTAAAGACGGAAAATATGAAATAGTTCCCGCTGTATATGGTGATGAAATTAACAAAACAGCCGTTGTAAATAAAATAATAAGTGCGGTAAACAGTCTTGACAACAGCCTTGATATTAACAGAGATGACTGTTTTATTAAGCCTGTACTTACAGAAGATAACGATAATCTTATTAATTCATGCAATTTGGCAAATAAACTTATAAAGAATAAGATTGAACTTAATGCAACAGATGATTTATTTGAAATACCCCTTGATATTAAAAAGGATTGGTTTGATGTTAATTCCGAGGGCTCTCTTATTTTTGATGAAAATTCTTTTGCTAAATATATGGATAAGGTTGACAAAAGCTATAGTGCAAGTACCGAAGTCAGAGAATTTAAAACCTTCTATGGTGATACCGTTAAAGTAACCGGAGGTGACTTTGGTACTGCTCTTAACAGAACAAAGATGCAGGATGATATGCAAAAAGCTATGTTTAATGAAGGCAGTACTACAGTAGTGGCTGAATTTTATGTTACCCAAAAGGAAATAGGCAGCAGCTACATTGAAGTGGATTTATCAAATCAGATGCTTTGGATGTTTGTTGACGGTGAGCAAAAACTTTGTACACCTATTATAACAGGCAGAGATGATGAAGACCATGCAACACCTGAGGGTGTATACAGACTTAAGTCTAAGTCAATGGGCGGAACCGTAAAAGAAAAGGATAAAAACAAGACTGTTAAGTACTGGATGTCCATAAACGGAGAAAACGGTATTTGTGACGCAGATTGGAAAACTCTCTTTGGCGGTGAAGTATATAAAACCGAAGGCTCTGACGGCTCAATATATGTTCTTGAAGATGCGGCAAAGACTATTTATGAAAATTCATATGAAAATATGCCGATTGTCTGCTATTATCATGGAATAGTTGAGGATTTCTTTATTGAAGATTCTTATATGAATGAGCTTATGAATTTAATAGCTAACAAGCCTGAAATACCTGAATATAAGGGAGAGTCCGAAACAGAGGAAAACGGTGAGGAAGTTACTGATGAGGCTGATAATGAAGAAGAAAAAACTGAAAGTGTAAGTCAGGAAACAGCAGACACAGAAAATAATGATACAAGTATACAGTCTGAAGAAAACAGCGAGCCTGTAGAAAATACAGAAGAAAATAATGAACCGGTAACAGAGGCAACAGACAGCGAAGAATAATTATAAGGGCAGAATACTTTCAAAAATATTCTGCCTTTTTCTATTGACAAATTAATTCAAAATTGTTATATTTATTACATAAGCTACATGACTGACGGAAATGTGGATAACCACAAGGGAGTGTAGCAGTAAAGGCCGACCGTCTGGGCATAGTGCTTGGAATGGTGCGGCATTTTTTATTTTTATTTACTTTTTGGGAGGAAATTATGAGAGCTTTAATTAGTGTATCTGACAAAACAGGTATTGTTGAATTTGCCACTCAGCTTAATGATTTAGGCATTGAAATTGTATCAACAGGCGGTACTTACAATAAGTTAAAGGAAGCAGGATTGCCTGTAATCGGTATTTCAGAAGTGACAGGTTTTCCTGAGTGCCTTGACGGAAGAGTAAAGACACTTCATCCTAACATTCATGCAGGTTTACTTGCAATGAGAAGTAACCCCGAACATATGGCACAGGTTAAGGATCTTAATGTAGACTTGATTGATCTTGTAATTGTTAATCTTTATCCATTTAAGCAGACTATTATGAAGCCTGATGTAACATTGGAAGACGCTATTGAAAATATTGATATTGGCGGTCCTACTATGTTAAGAGCTGCGGCTAAGAATTATCAGGATGTATCTGTTATTATTGACCCTACAGACTATGAGCAGGTTTTAAGTGAATTAAAGGAAAATGGTAAAGTTTCTGTTAAGACTAATTTCTATTTAGCTGCAAAGGTATTTAATCATACTTCATATTATGATACAATGATTGCTAATTACTTAAGAGATAAGGCAGGCTTGCCAAAGTATCCTGATACAATCTCAATGACATTTGAAAAGGTACAGGATATGAGATATGGCGAAAATCCTCACCAAGCTGCTGCTTTCTATAAGGAAGTAGGTCATAATAAGGGTATGCTTACAGGTATTGAGCAGTTACATGGCAAGGAGTTATCATTTAACAATATCAACGATACACACGGTGCATTAGAGCTTTTAAAGGAATATGATGAGCCTACAGTTGTAGCATGCAAGCATTCAAATCCATGCGGTGTTGCAAGCGGTAAGGATATTTATGAAGCTTATACTAAGGCATACAGTACTGACCCTGTTTCTATTTTTGGCGGTATTGTTTGTGCCAACAGAGTAATTGACAAGGCTACTGCTGAGGAAATGTCTAAAATTTTCCTCGAAATTATTTTAGCACCCGGATTTGATGAAGATGCCCTTGAAGTTCTTACGCAGAAGAAAAATATAAGATTATTAAAACTTGATAATATTGAACTTAAGCAGCCTGAAACAGCTTTTGACGTAAAGAAGGTAAGCGGCGGCATTCTTGTGCAGGATATTGATAATAAGCTTCTTGAAGGTGAATTACAGGTTGTGACTGACAGAGCTCCAACTCCTGAGGAAATGGAGGACTTGTTATTTACATGGAAGATAGTTAAATATACTAAGTCTAATGGTATAGCAATAGGCAAGAATAAGCAGTCAGTAGGTGTTGGTCCGGGACAGGTAAACAGAATATGGGCAACAGAACAGGCTATTGACCATGGTACTAAGCAATTGGGTGCTGATGCTGTCAAGGGTGCAGCTTTGGCAAGTGATGCGTTCTTCCCATTTGATGATTGTGTTGAGGCTGCTGCAAAGGCAGGCATCAGCTGTATTATTCAGCCGGGTGGTTCAGTAAGGGATCAGGACAGTATTGATGCTTGTAATAAGCACGGTATTGCTATGGTATTTACAGGTATGCGTCATTTTAGACATTAATTTTATTACAAATAAGGGTATGTTTTTGCATACTCTTATTTTTTTGTGGAAATTTAAGCGAATATATGTTATAATGTTATTTGTATAATTTTGCACGGATGGAGAAATATTATGTATCTTAAAAGATTGGAATTACAGGGCTTTAAGTCTTTTCCGGAGAAAATAAAACTTGAATTTAATAAGGGTATAACTGCTGTTGTAGGACCTAACGGCAGTGGAAAGAGTAATATAGCTGATGCTGTGCGTTGGGTTTTAGGTGAAAAAAGTGCAAAAAGTCTTAGAGGTACCAAAATGGAGGACGTAATATTTAACGGTACTGCCAACAGAAAGCCTTTAAGCTTTGCGGAGGTTTCCCTAATTCTTGACAATAGTGACAGAAAGCTTAACCTTGATTACAGTGAGGTAACTGTAACAAGACGTGTGTTCCGTTCAGGTGAAAGTGATTATCTTATTAACGGTACCAGATGCAGAGCTAAGGATATACTTGAACTGTTTATGGACACAGGGGTAGGTAAAGAAGGCTATTCAATTATAGGTCAGGGTAGGATTGATGAAATTTTGTCCACTAAGTCAGAGGACAGACGTCAGCTTTTTGAAGAGGCGGCAGGTATTGTTAAGTACAGAACAAGATGTGTTGAGGCTGCAAACAAGCTCAAAAAGGAACAGGAAAACCTTGTCAGAGTAAATGATATTATTGACGAGCTTGAAAAACAGGTTGGACCTTTGGAGATTCAGGCTGAAAAGGCTAAAAAGTGTATTGTTTTGGCTGATAGAATGAAGCTTGTACAGGTTAATATTTTTGTCCGTGATGCTGAAAAATATGAAACAGAGCTTAAAGAATTAAGTGTTAATATAAATCAGCTTAATTTAGATATTGACAAAGAAAAAAGAACGGAAGAAAAAAATAACAACAAAAAAATTGAATTAAGAGAAAAGCTTAATGAAATTGAACTTGATATTGAGAACCATACTAATTATATTTCTGACAAGCGTTCTGAAAAAGAACAAAGAGAAAATGACATTAAGCTTTGTAATCAGGAAATAGAGCATTTAAATGAAAATATAAATAGAATTAATGAAGAAAATTCTACAAGCTCAACAGCAATTAACGAAAAGAAAGATGCTATAAAAAATATAGCTCAGGATATTGAAAGAAAAGAAGCCGAATTAAAAAACAAGCAAAATATTTTTAATAATAAGATTGAAGAGTTTTCTAAAATCAGTTCAAGAGTTAGCGAAAACGAGGAACAAATTAATAATTTTAACAGCATTATAATTGAAAAAATGAATAAGGCAACTGACATAAAAAATGAAATAAGTAAGTCAGATGCTATGCTTGAACAAATAAAAAACAGAAAAGAACAGTTAGCAGAGGAGCTTTCTGTTTTAAATGAGCAGCAAAAAGAAAGAAATAATATTCTTGATGGTGCAGAAAAGGAAATGTCAAGAGTAGAAACAGAAAATAAATTAATAAATGAAAATATAGAAAAAAATGATTCTCAGCTTACAAAGATTAAAGCTAATTTAAGTGAGGCAAATAACAGACAGGAAGCTATTACTAAGTCTATACAGGAAAAAAATGCCAGATTAAGAGCACTTTCTGATCTTGAAAAGAACTATGAGGGTTATTATATAGGTGTTAAGGCTATTCTTAGTCAGAGAGATAATAAAAACCCTGAATTTAAGGGTATTTGCGGTGCTGTAGGTGAGGCTGTAAGCTGTGATAAGAAATATGAAACGGCTATTGAAATAGCTTTAGGCTCTGCTGTACAAAATATTATAGCAAGAACAGAAGAAGATGTTAAAAAAGCCATTAATTATTTAAAGAAAAATAATAAGGGCAGGGCAACATTTTTCCCTATGACAGCAATTAAGGCAAAAACATTAGGCAGTGAAAAGTATAATATAATTAAGGAAAAAGGCGTAATAGGCATAGCCAAGGAGCTTATTAAGTATTCTCCCGAATATGAAAATATAATGTCCTCTCTTCTTGAAAGAGTAATAATAACCGATAATATGGACAGTGCCATAGCTTTAGCAAGAAAAACAAAGTATGCTTATAAGATTGTTACCCTTGAAGGTGAACTGCTCAATGCAGGCGGTTCTATGACAGGAGGCTCAATTAATAAGAAAGCTACGGGTATATTCTCAAGAGGAAGAGAAATTTCAGAGCTTAGAGATATTCTTAAAGAATTACTGGAAGAACAGGCATCAATTAATGCTGATATTAAAAAAATGACAGAGATTTATGAAAATCTTGAATATAAGATTAATGAATCTAAGGAAGAATTGCAGGAGCTTGCCATCAGAAAAACCGAAGCTACTGCTAAAATTGCTCAGGCTAAAGAATATGCAGCTGATATTAATAATAGAATTGGTAGTCATAATTCAGAGCTTAGGCAATTAAATGAAGTTATAAATAGCGGTATTGAAAAAACAGAGGAATTAAATACCGAGCTTGAAATAATTAATACAGAAATTGCAGAAACTAATAAAAAGCTTGATGATTTCCAAAGTCAGATACAGTCTGACAGAGATATAAGAGAGAGCAGTAATGAAGAACTTTCTTCAATGCGTGTTGAGCTTAATCAGCTTGAAAACGATGTTTATACACTTAACAGTGATATTAAGCGTATTAATGATGAAATAGCTGAAATTGAAAATAATGTGCTTAACAGTAAGGAAATTATAGCCGATTATGCGGCTAAAATATCAGAAAAGCAATTGGAAACAAAGGCTCTTGAAGAAAGCATTATCGGAATTTCTCAAGAATATAATTCTCTTGTTAGCAGAAATAATGAGCTGTTAAATGAAAAGAATGATGTAAATGTCAGAATTGAAGAACTGGATAATGATATTAAAAGGCAGCTTGAAACAAAAACTCGTCTTGAAAAAGAATTAAACAGGCTTGAAATGAGAAAAGAGCAGACTGATACAAGATGTCGTCAGCTTTATGACTCAATGTGGGAGGAGTATGAAATTACATACGTTGCTGCTAAGGGAGCTGAAAAGATTGATGCAACTGATGAGGAATTAAAGAAGGAGGAAAAGAAACTCCGTAATGAAATTAAAGCATTGGGCAACGTCAATTTAAATGCGGTTGAAGAATATGCCGAGGTTAAAGAAAGATATGATTTCCTAAAAAATAATAGGGATGATATAATTAAAACCGAAAAGGAATTGACAAATATTATTAATGATTTAAACGCTATGATGGAAAAGCAGTTTAAGGAGCAATTTTCTATTATTAGTGAAAACTTTAGCAAAACATTTGCAGAAATGTTTGGGGGCGGCTCCGCTGATCTTAAACTAAATGACTCTGATGATATATTAAATTGCGGTATTGATATTATTGTACAGCCACCAGGTAAGTCACTGCAAAATATGATGTTATTATCAGGTGGTGAAAAGGCATTGACTGCTATGGCACTGTTATTTGCCATATTAAAAATGAAACCGTCACCTTTCTGTATACTTGATGAAATAGAAGCAGCCCTTGATGATGCTAATGTAAACAGATACGCAAATTATCTTGATAACTTTATAAACGATACTCAGTTTATTGTTATTACACACAGAAAAGGCACAATGGAAGCTGCTGATATATTATATGGCGTTACAATGCAGGAACAGGGTGTATCTAAACTTGTATCGGTAAAATTTGATGAAAAAGGAGTACAATTATAATGGGACTTTTTGATTTTTTAAAAAAGAAAAATGAAGATTCTGTGATTGATGAAGAAATTATTGTAAATAATATTGATGAGGCTGAAAATAGCGAAGGTATTGATAATACAGTTGAAGAAGCTGTTGAGCCTATTGAAGAAACTATTGAAGAAACATCAGAGGACATTGTAGAAGAAGAAGGGGATATTGCTGAAATCATAGAAACAGTAGAAGAAACAATCGAGGAAACTGTAAATGATGAGCCAGCCGTTGAAAAAAAGACTGGATTTTTTGCTAAGATTAAGGCTGGATTAAGCAAAACAAGAAATAATATAATGTCAAGTGTAGATAATGTTCTTAAAGCTTTTGTAAAAATTGATGAGGACTTATTTGAAGAGCTTGAAGAAGCTTTAATTATGGCTGATATTGGTGTTGAAACTTCACTTTACATTATTGAACAGTTAAGGGAAAAGGTTAAGGAAGAAAGAGTTACGGATGCATCAGAAGTTAAAGGATTGCTTATTAAGGTAATTTCTGAAATTTTAGAAAAAGATGATGAGCCTCTTGAGCTTCCTAGTCCTACCGTAATTTTGGTTATAGGAGTAAATGGCGTAGGTAAAACTACTACAATTGGTAAGCTTGCCCATAATTATCAATCAGAAGGTAAGTCTGTTTTACTTGCTGCTGCCGATACATTCAGAGCAGCCGCTATTGACCAGTTACAAATTTGGGGTGATAGAAATAATTGTGATGTAATAAAACATCAGGAAAATTCAGATCCTGCCGCAGTAGTCTTTGATGCAGTCAATGCGGCAAAGGCAAGAAAAACAGATATTTTGATTTGTGATACTGCAGGCAGACTTCATAATAAGAAAAATCTTATGGAGGAGCTCAGAAAAATAGCTAAGGTTATAGAAAGAGAATATCCTGATGCACACATAGAGGTATTTCTTGTTCTGGATTCTACTACAGGTCAAAATGCGTTACAGCAGGCTAAGCTTTTTAAAGAGGTTGCCGATATAACGGGACTTGTATTGACTAAGCTTGATGGTACAGCTAAGGGAGGTATTGTTTTGGCTATTAAGCATGATATGAATATACCTGTAAGATATATAGGTGTTGGTGAACAGATTAGTGATTTACAGCCCTTTGATTCAAAGGACTTTGCAAAGGCTTTATTTGACATTGAATAGGGGAGATTAAATGAAAAAATTAGGAGCTTTAATAATATTATTTCTGTTAATAGCGGGCGGAGTATATTATTATGTTGCATTACCGGCAATTAATATACATTCTCCCGGTTTATGGTCGTTTATGATTTCGTTATTAGTGATTGCAGGGATTATAATAATTGGGCTTAAAAAGATACCTAAAGGTGTAAAAACAGGGTATTCAGTACTAACTTTAGTTATTATTGGTATTTTTATTATTGGATGGCTGTTATCATCACAAATTATTAATGCAAAAAAATATTGTCAGCTTATTAATATATCTGAAAGAGATTTTACTGCTGATATTGAAGAAGTAAATTACAATGAAATACCAAGTCTTGATAAGGATTCGGCGGAAAAGCTGGGACTTAGAAAAATGGGCACAATGGGGGATCTTGTGTCACAGTTTGAAGTAAACAATTTATATTCTCAGATTAATTATAATAACAGACCTGTAAGAGTTACACCTCTGGATTACGGTGACTTTTTCAAATGGCTTACTAACAGAAAAAATGGTATACCTGCTTATATAAGAATTGATATGACTACTCAGGACGTTGAATGTGTAAGACTTGATGAAGGTATTAAATATTCAACATCTGAGCTTTTAAACAGAAATATTTACAGACATTTAAGATTTAGCTATCCAACTTACATTTTTGACAGTATTTCATTTGAAATTGACGATAATGGTACTCCTGTGTGGATATGCCCTGTAAGAGATTATACTATTGGACTTTTTGGCGGTATTAAAATAGACAAAGTTGTAATTGTAAATGCCTTAAATGGTTCAACTGATTTATATAATATTGATGAAGTACCTAATTGGGTAGACAGGGTTTATTCCGCTGATTTATTGGTAAGTTATTATGATTACTATGGTGAACTAAGTAATGGTTATTTAAACAGTATATTTGGTCAAAAGGGTTGTTTACAGACAACCTATGGCTATAATTATATTGCCCTTGAAGATGATGTTTGGGTTTATACCGGTGTTACATCTGTTGCCGGTGATGAATCCAACGTAGGCTTTGTTTTAATGAATCAAAGAACTGCTGAAACCAGATATTACTCAATAGCAGGTGCTGAGGAATATTCCGCTATGGCTTCTGCCGAAGGTCAGGTGCAGCATTTAGGCTATAAAGCAACATTCCCGCTGCTTTTAAATATTGCTGACCAGCCAACCTATTTTATGGCATTAAAGGATGATGCGGGACTTGTAAAAAACTATGCTATGGTTAATATTGAAAAATATCAGATAGTGGCTGTAGGCAGCTCTATACTTGAATGTGAGCAGAATTACATTAAACTTATGAACAGTAATGGTATAGATGACACAACGGAAAATAAGACGGAAGCTATGGAAACAGAAGGTATAATAGAAAAAATATCTGAGGTTATAGTTGACGGAAACAGTCATTATTTTGTAAAATTAAAGGATAATGATATGCTTTTTGATGTAGATGTAATTAATAATATAAAGATACTTGATTATACTGTTAATTCAAATGTTAAATTTACCTATACAGAGGGAATTGATTACAACATAGTTAATGTTGTTGAGTAGATTGAGAATAGCACTATCTTTAATTTGATAGTGCTTTTTTTTATTTAGTACTTGACAACTATATATTACAAGTGTAATATATAGTTGTACATAATATTAAAGAAGGGAGTAATTAAATGAAAAAAATTATTTTTATATTATTAATTGTAATGCCTCTTATGATTATCACGGTATATGGATATTCTGATGTTCCTGAAAAACATTGGGCAAAAGAATATATAGAAAAGGCTACAGATAAAGGAATTATGCAGGGAATGGGCAATGATAATTTCGGCTTAGGACAACCGGTCAAAAAAAGTGAATTTATTACTATGCTTAGCAAAATGATGAATTGGAATATTATTCAGAGTGATGGAAAGTGGTATGAACCATATATAAATGCAGCCTTTGAGCAAGGTGTTATAGATTCAGTAGAAATTGATGCAGAAAATTATATTACCAGAAGAGAAATGGCTGAAATGTTAATAAAATCATTAGGTTTTTCGGAAATTGAAACTGAAGATACTCCATTTTCAGATGTAGATAATTCATATATTACAGCAGCATATGATTTTGGTATTATTAGCGGAAAAAGTGAAGGAATTTTTGCTCCAAATGATTTTGCAACCAGAGAAGAAAGTGCTGTTATGATGTGCCGCTTATATGATAAATATAGTCATAAATTGGACTTTATTCATGGTTTTTATGCAATTTCTTCATGGAATCAAAGAGAAATTGCTAAAAAAATGGATAGCATATCTTTTGGTTGGAGCAGATTGGAATATAATGAAGGTATAGTACTAAATACTACTAATTTAAATGGAAATGACTGGATAATACCCGAAGGGGCTGATGATGCAATGGAGTATTTTTCTCAAAATAACATTCCAATGAATTTAGCAGTTATTATGAATACATCTCAAAACGGAAAAGCAGGAGAAAATGCTTGTCAGACAATTCTTTTAAATTCAGAGAACAGAAAAAAGGCTGTAGATTTGATTGTAAGTGAATCATTTGAATTTAATGGTGTTACCATAGATTTTGAAGGTATGAAGGGGACAGATTTAAAAAATGGACTAAATCTATTTTTGCAGGAATTACGTAATAAGCTTCCTGCTGAAAAGGTTATTTATACAGCAGTACATCCTATTATGAAGGATGAATATTATGATGCTTATGACTATGAAACCATAGGTGAAATATCTGATGTGGTAATTTTAATGGCACATGATTATGGTGCAGTATATATGAATGAAAATGAACGTATTTCAGGATTTACAACAACACCTGTTACTCCTTTTAATCAAGTTTATACTGCATTGAAAGCAGCATCAGAACAAATTAAAGATAAAAATAAAATTGCTTTAGCTCTTAGTGTGGCATCTACCGCCTGTTGGGCTTTAGATGATAACGGAAGTGTTATAAACGAATATTCTTTGCATCCTGATATTGATACAATTGAAAAAAGATTATTACAGTCAGATACAATTGTCGAATATTCTAATAAATACAGAAATCCAAGGGCTTTATACAAAGATGATGAAGGAAATAAAGTTGTGTTGTGGTATGAAAATGAACAAAGTATAACTGATAAAATAAAACTTGCAAAGATGTTTGGGATTAACAAAGTATCTGTTTGGCGTATAGGACAGCTGACAGATGATATATGGACAGCTATTTATAATTTTAAATAGACAAAGGTCTAAAAACGGATTATTAGACACCGTTTTTAGACCTTTATTATTATAAAGTTTTACGATTTATCCAAGCTGTAGAAGCATCCATAGCTGTACGGCAAGCGTTAGTTTGGTCAAGTGCATTGAGCATAACAAAATCATGAATAATTCCCTGTACTCTTATTGCGGTAACACTAACTCCTGCACAACGAAGCTTTTCTCCAAAAGCTTCTCCTTCGCTGCGGAGAACATCTGCCTGACCATTTATAATCATTGTTTCGGGAAAATCTTTAAGACATTCAGGATTTGCTCTGAGAGGAGAAGCTGTTATTTTGTTCCTGTCAGACTTACAGGTTGTATATTGGTTCCAAAACCATTCCATACCTGCACGATATAAATAATAATTTACAGCAAACTGTCTGTAAGATGGTGTATTAAAGCAAGCATCTGTTACCGGATAATATAAAAGCAGTTTTTCGGCTTTAGGGCCATTTCGCATTTTTGACATAAATATCATAGCAATTGACATATTACCGCCAACACTGTCACCTGCTACCGTTAAAGGCAATTGGGCAATACCTGTACATAAATTGCTGCTTATATCACCAATATGAGATAAAATAAAATAACACTGCTCAATTGCTACAGGATACTTTGCTTCAGGTGAACGGGTGTATTCAGGAAATACAACCAATGAATCAGTTCTTGCTGCAAGTTCTCTGACAAGTTTTTCATGGGTGTGAAAACTGCCGAATACCCAGCCTGCACCATGAATATAAAAAATAACATTTTTAATGGATTTAGGTTTTTGAGGTGAAATAAAATAAACAGGTATTACTCCCCAATCAACTGTGTCAATTTTACTGACTGATATTTCAGCCGGATACTGATATACCGGTGTATTTTGTGCTTCTTCCAATACCTTTCGTCCCTCTTTTGGTGGCAACTGAAAGATAAGCGGTGGAATAGCGCTTTGATTGCAAACTGCCTCAGCTGCAGCCTCCAATGGAACTGATCGTCTCATAAAATCCTCCCATTATACTGTGTTGTTCCTTTTATAAAGTATGCAGTTTATAGGGAAAAGTTGATTAAGTTTTTTCACAAAAAATAATTTTAGCCCATAATTCAAAAAATGAATTACGGGCTAAAATTTATCTTGCATAAGGAGCTAATTCAATTCTTATGAAATAACCTTTGTTGTGTTTACATACCGGACAAATTTCAGGTACTTTATTGCCTTTGTATATATAGCCGCAATTTAAGCACATCCATTCAGTTTCTATATCACTGATAAACAATTTATCATTTTCCAATAAATTTGCAAATTCAGTAAAACGGTTACTGTGAGTTTTTTCTACATCGGCAATGTTATAAAATATATTTGAAATTCTTGTAAAACCTTCTTCCTTTGCTATATCCCCAAACTCTCTGTAATCATGCTCATATTCTTGCATTTCGTTATGAGCTGCTGCTTTTAACAAATCCAATACATCATTGTATATGTCTACAGGATAATTTCCGTCTATTGTTATATTTTTACCTCCTATTTCCTGTAGACAGTCATAATATACCTTAGCATGTGCTTCTTCCTGCTTTGCAGTAAATTCAAATACTGCCTCAACTACATATAAGTTACTTTTCTTTGCTTCATGTGCCGAAAAGATATATCTGTTTCTTGCCTGACTTTCGCCTGCAAATGCACGCATAAGATTTTCCTTTGTTCTGCTTTCCTTGAAATCCATCAAATTCCTCCTAATAAAGATGTTATAATTATTTTTTAAATTTTCATAAAAATTATTCATTTTTTGATGACAAAAATGAAAATATGTTTTATACTATATTTATAAGTATTGGAGGTAAAGATATGAATATTACATACATTAACCATAGTGGTTTTCTGGTTGAAACAGAAAGCTGTTATATTATATTTGATTATTTCAATGGCGATATTCCCGAATTTGGTGACAAGCCTGTATATATCTTTTCCAGTCATGGTCATCAGGATCATTTCAACAGAGAAATTTTTAACTTATTTGATGATAATAAGGTTAAATATGTGTTGTCGGGAGATATAAAGAAAAAAGTCAAAACTATTGACAGTGCCGGTATACTTTTTACATATCCCAGGAAAGAATATGATTTAGATATGCTTCATATTAAAACCCTTAAATCTACAGATATGGGTGTTGCTTATATTGTTGAGGTTGATGGTATTAAGATATATCACGGCGGTGACCTTAACTGTTGGATGTGGCAGGAAGAAAACAAACAATATAATAACAATATGAAAACAAATTATGAAAGAGAAATAAACAGCATCACCGGAGAAAGTTTTGATATTGCTTTTGTTCCTCTTGACCCAAGACAGGACATTTATTATGACTTAGGTATTAAATATATTTTAAAACAATGTACCATCAAAAATATTTTTCCTATGCATATGTGGGAGGAATATTCTATACAAGATAAGTTTTTAATGGATATGAATAATGGTCTTGGTGATACAAAATTTTACAAAATTAATAATAAAAACGATACATGGAGGATTTAATTATGCAATTTAAAATGGTGCACGAGAATTATAATGTGGCAAATTTAGAAAAATCTATTGAATTTTACAGCAAAGCATTAGGATTACATGAAGTCAGGAGAAAAAATGCGGAAGATGGCAGTTTTATTATAGTTTATATGGCAAATGACAAATCTGATTTTGAACTTGAATTAACTTGGCTAAGGGATATGGACAGACCATATAACTTGGGTGACTGCGAGTTCCATTTAGCTTTTAGAACTGACGATTTTGATGCAGCTTATAAGCTTCATAAGGAAATGGGCTGTATTTGTTTTGAAAACAAGAGTATGGGTATATACTTTATAAGTGACCCTGATGGTTATTGGCTTGAAATAGTTCCAACAAGAGTTTAATGAGGCTATTTATATGCTTTATGAAATTAAAGATGACAGTTTATTGATATGTAATGATAAATTTGATATAAATAAACCTAATATGGTGTTGGTGGTTAATTCGGAAGAATTTAACAGTTTATCGGATAAATACAGCGAATTGAAAATTTTTAGGAGAAGCAGAAATTATAATTGTACTCAGATAGAAATTCATAATGATTATATTTATAGTGCTTTTTTAATACCATCTAAAATAAATATTAATAAACGAAATAACTTTGATTGTATAATGTTTAAGGAACGAATAATTTTTATAGATGATGGTAATTATGTAGAAAAAATAATTGAAAAGCTTTTTGACAGCGGAAATAAAAATAATTATAGCTTAGGTAAGTTTTTTTATGAAATATTAAGTCAAATTATTTTTAAAGACTTAGTATTTTTAGAAGGTATGGAAGAAAAGCTGTCAAAAATAGAAAACGATACAATTAATAACAATTTTGATAAGTTTAACTCAAGGTTATCTGAAATCAAAAAGTATCTTTTGATATATTACAGACATTATTCCCAATTGTTAATTGTTTGTGATAATATTAAAGAAATTGAAAATGACTTTTTTAATAAGGATTCCATAAGACTTATTGGTTTGTTATCTCAGCGACTTGAAAGGTTAAATACAGAAACAGAATTATTGAGAGAATATTCACAGCAAATACAGGAGGTATATCAGGCTGAAATAAATGTAAGACAAAATGATATTATGAAAACTCTTACAATAGTTACTACTATTGTATTACCTTTGTCATTGTTGGCAGGCTGGTATGGTATGAATTTTAAATATATGCCTGAATTGAATTATAGATATAGCTATTTTATTATAATATTGGTATCTATAATTATAATTGTATTTAGTTTGATTTTATTTAAAAAGAAAAAGTATTTTTAATAAATAAGCAAAAGTATTTATATTGATAAATGCTTCTGCTTATTTTTTTTGCGTAAAAGATAAAATAAACAGTATAACAGTTAAACTTGACAAAAATATGTAAGGTAAAAGGCAGATATCATATAACCATATGATACCTGCCTTTATTAATTACATTACAAAATATTTTAGTTGTCAATATACTTCTCTCTTAAATTTCAATAAATTACAAAAATTGATTATAAAACAGGGAGAGGACAGACGATGGCTGACTTTTGACAAAATTAACAGACCTCATTATCTTTTATATATTCTGCAATATCTTCAAGTTCACAATCAAGTATATTGCAGAGCTGATTCAAAGTAAAAGTATTAACATTGGAATTTTTGCGTAGTCTATCAAGCTGTCCGCTGCTGAAACCATATTCTTTTAAAAGTTTATATTGGGATATATTCTTTTCTTTCATTGTCTGCCAAAGTTTGTTAAAAACAATCATTATATTACCGCCTTTCAATACAAGTATTCACAATAATCGTAAAATATCATTCTTTTATTGACAATAGCCCGTAAATGGGCTATAATATAATATATAAAACACTAGGGAGGTAAAATATGATGAAAATTAAAAGGCAGATATATTTTATAACGATTTATGCTTTAATTATGATGACAATATTTTGCAGTAAAGTAAGTGCCAATAGTGAAAACTCAACAGAAACTTCTCTTTCGGATAACACCGTTTCATCGGAACCGGATAAAAAATTGAATGATGACAATGGTGAAGTTATAATAGGAGCACCCACAGATAATGATGACAGTACATTTAGCTGTAATATAGAACTGCCTACAGGGAGCACTTATGTAACATTATCCATAACAGGAGGAAAGTTCATTATGCCTATAAATGCGTATGAGCTTGCCGATTACGGCTTGGCATTTTCTTATGGTATAAATACCTCAACTGATATACTTATAGAAAACCATACTATTAATAATGAATATAACATTTTAACCTTTAAAGTAACGGATGTAACTGCTGCTGATAAGGCATTAAGTACTATAAAATATACAAAAACCGAGTCAGATACCGAGCTTAAAATAAGTACAACTACTGTTTATCTTAATGAAGATACAGATATTTTTTTTGGACATATATATCAAATTAAGACACAGAATGAAAGCTCATGGTCACAGGCTGTTATAGATGCACATAATTCGGTAATGGAAGCTAACGACGGAACAACTGAAAATGGTTATCTTGTAACGGTTACAAGCGTTAATGAAAATAAAATGCTGCTTAAAATGATACAGAAAAGTGAAGGAAATTATACACAAACTTGGATAGGTGGTACAAGTAATTATCAGGATGTGGAAAAAACATTAAAGATGGATTATGACTACCTGAAAAATATGGCTGATAATGGTGTAAGTGAATCCTCTTATTTTAATGATGAAACTATGAAACAATCTGCATCAAAAGGGCATAATTCACTTATGGGAGAGGATTTTTACTGGATAGATGGACCTGAAAAGGATGAGCCACTTCCCAATGGCGGAGAATTTTGGTGTACCGCAGAGCACAATATATGGAACAGTAATGAACCAAATGACGGACATGTTGTGTGGGTTGGATATGGTGGTCCTTACTGGGATGATATGAAACTTAATCAGGTAAACGCAAACAATCCGACTTCTTATATAGTCGAATATGGCGGTAAAATTAATCAGTCAAGTACAGAGTCAACGCCAATAACAAATGCTGAGGCTTATACCAAAATTCAAATCATTGAAGTAACATTTAATGATAATAAAACTGAAATATCACAGACAAATAAGACCATATGTAAAGGCGATACCGTTGAATTTCCTATTATAACAAGAGCCGGATATAAATTTCTTGGCTGGTCTGAATCTAAAGATAATACAATCGTAGTTGGGAATAAAGACAATAAATATACTCCATCAGACAATATAACACTATATGCACAGTGGGAACCTTTAATTAAATTTGAGACGGTTATGGATTCAGGAATATATGACATCAATATCAGTGGTCCTGATATAAATAATGCATCCCAGGGTGCAATATCATTTAATTTCAGAGTGACGGATTATGATAAGGATATTTTCACCGAATCTTTTATGGATTCTTTTGCAAATTTTTATATAAAAGTTAATGAAAATATTGACGTATTATTAAGTGATGGTGTAATGCCTTCATATGATGATTATAATAATAACGTAAAGGCAGAAGATAAAGAAGGTTATTGGATGCACTGTATAATAGAACAGATACCTGAAGATAACTATGATACATTAATTTCAGCAGTACCTTATGCTGTTACTAATGAGGGAGAAATTATTATGGGAGAAATAGTATATAAAAATGTGGATAGTTCAAATTGGGTTATAAAAGACTGGTAGTTTATTAACAAGAGGGGGAAATAATATGAGTAGGGTATACAAAACACCTTCTATTGATTTTGTAAAATTTAGAATTACTAACCGTATTAATATGAATGAAAGTGAAACAAATACACTTAAACAATATGGCATCAATACGGATATTATAAATTATTATAGTAAGCTTAAAATGTAATAATATATAACAAAACTTAAGTTAGATAACTAAAATTGCATATGTATAACAGGAGTTTTATTTTTTGATAGAAAAAAGAGGGCAGATATTTAATATCTGCCCTTAAATTAGTTAAAAATCTATTAAGTATTAGCCAAAGTATCTGTTAAGTAAGCCGTTAAATGCCTTGCCGTGTCTAGCCTCATCCTTAGCCATTTCATGAACTGTATCATGAATAGCATCAAGATTAGCCTTCTTGGCAGCAATAGCTAAATCAAGCTTACCCTGAGTAGCACCGTGCTCAGCCATAACTCTTAATTCAAGATTCTTCTTAGTAGAGTCAGTAACAACCTCGCCTAACATTTCAGCAAACTTAGCTGCATGCTCAGCCTCTTCAAAAGCAATTCTCTTGTAAGCTTCTGCAACTTCAGGATAACCTTCTCTGTCAGCTACTCTGCTCATTGCTAAGTACATACCAACCTCTGAACATTCACCAGCAAAGTTTTCTCTTAAACCCTGTACGATTTCTTCATCAACACCATCAATAATGCCTACCTGATGCTCGCAAGCAAAAGTAAGACCTTCCTTAACCTCGTTAAACTTAGATGCAGGAGCACCGCACAATGGACATTTTTCAGGAGCTTCGTTACCTTCATGAACATAACCGCAAACTGAACAAACAAATTTTTTCATATTAATTTACCTCCATAAATAATAATTATTATCAATTACAAATTTATCTTAACATTTATTACTCCATTTGTCAACACCTTTTTACATAAAAAATTGTAAAAAAACGAAAAAATTTATTAAATATGTCATTCGCATTGAAAATACTTAATAATTATGTTAAAATAATTACGGAGGTGATGTTATATGTTGCTTGATTGGAAACAGGCTTTGCTTCCTTATGAACAGGCTGTAGACGAACTTGTAATTAAGTTTAAAGGCATTAGGAGAGAATATCAGATTGCTGATATGATTTCACCCATTGAAGAGGTTACGGGCAGGGTAAAAACTGTAGCCAGCATTATTGAAAAAGCAAACCGAAGGAATATTCCTCTTGAAAAGGCATTATATACTTTAGAGGATATTGCCGGCATAAGAATAATATGCAGATTTGTTGATGATATTCAGGAAGTTATAAGATTAATCAGAAAAAGGGACGGTGCGGACCTTGAAATTATAGAAGAAGAGGACTATATAACAAATACAAAAAACAGCGGATACCGCAGTTATCATATAACTATTAATTATCCTATGTTTATTCAGGGTGAATATAAAAAAATTAAGTGTGAACTTCAAATAAGAACCCTTGCTATGAATTTTTGGGCTACTATAGAACATTCATTAAGATATAAGTTTGATAAAAATGTCCCTCCTGAAATCAAGAACAGACTAAAGGCTTGTGCCGAAGCTGCATATAAGCTTGATGAGGAAATGGACAAAATTAAAGATGAATTAATGGAATCCCAACAGTATATGGAGAGCAGGGAACAGTTAATTGATCGAATTATTCATAATATACATAATGTATATAATAACTCTCAAATTGAAAATAAAAACGAATATAATTATCAGTTTATTAAATTGTATCAGGAAGGAAATGTAGAAAAATTAAGACAATATAACGCTGAACTTGAGGCTATATTGGAAGAGTTGGGAGAGTAATATGGCTTTATTTGCTATGTCTGACTTACATTTAAGTCATTATAAAGAAAAACCTATGGATATTTTTGACGAAGTATGGAAAAATCATACCGAAAAAATATGGACTAACTGGAACGATATTGTTTCAGATAATGATACAGTGATAGTTAATGGTGATTTATCATGGGGAATGACTATGGACGAAGTCAGACCTGATTTGGATTTTATAAGCAAATTAAAGGGAAACAAAATATTTATTCAAGGAAATCACGATTATTTTTGGAACTCCACATCAAAATTAAATACCTTGTACAATAATATGTTTTTTTTAAAGAATAACTTTGCAAAGTATGAAAATTATGCCATATGCGGTACCAGAGGTTGGGTTTGCTCGGGAGATACAAGATATACTGCTCATGATGAAAAAATATACTTAAGAGAAGTCGGACGTCTTAAACTTTCCCTTGATTCTGCTTTAAAATATGGTTACAGCGGTGAAAATATTATTGCTGTAATGCATTATCCGCCTACTAATGATAGCTGTGAAAGTTCCCTTTTTGTAGAAGTTTTTAAAAACTATAACATTAAAAGAGTTATTTATGGACACCTTCATGGTGCAAATAAATATAAAAACAGTCTTAACGGCAATGTGGATGGTATTAACTATTCTCTTGTATCGGCTGATTATCTTAACTTTAAACCAATTAAAATTTTATAAGGAGATTTAACAATGGCAAAAAATCCAATAGTTACATTTGAATTTGAAGACGGTGCTAAAATTGCAGCAGAGCTTTATCCTGAAATTGCACCTAATACTGTTAATAATTTTATCAGCTTAATTAATCATAATTTTTATGATGGCTTAACTTTTCACAGAGTTATTCCGGGTTTTATGATTCAAGGCGGCTGTCCCAACGGCACAGGTACCGGAGGTCCGGGGTACAGCATTAAGGGTGAATTTAGTATGAACGGTTTTAAAAATGATTTAAAGCATACAGAGGGCGTGTTATCAATGGCAAGGGCTATGCACCCTGATTCTGCCGGTTCACAGTTCTTTATAATGCATAAAACATCACCACACCTTGACGGACAGTATGCTGCTTTTGGCAAGGTAATTGATGGTATGGATGTTGTAAATGAAATTGCTAATGTTCCAACTGATTTTTCAGACAGACCAATTATGGAGGTTATTATTAAGGCTGTTACTGTTGATACCGATGGTGTAAGCTATCCTGAGCCTGAAACTTTATAATTTTAATCAAAATTTAATCTATGGCTAATTATGTTTTAAATATGAAATTTTAAAATAATACGGACGATAAAAAAGCGTCCGTATTATTTTTATAAGGAGTGAGACTAAAATGGACAAATTGGGGAAAGTGCTTATAATCGAAGATGAAAGTAAATTGGCACGTTTTGTAGAACTTGAACTTAAACATGAAGGATATGAAGTTGCTGTTGCTGAAGATGGCATAAGCGGAGTAGAAAATTTTTTTGAAGAAGAACCTGATATTATTCTCCTGGATTTAATGCTTCCTCAATTAAATGGTATTGAGGTATGCCGAAGAATCAGAAAGGAATCTGATGTACCAATCATTATGCTTACAGCTAAGGATGAAACAATGGATAAAATTGTGGGTCTTGACAGCGGTGCAGATGATTATATGACAAAACCCTTTGCTATTGAGGAACTTTTGGCAAGAATCAGAGTTGCACTTAGAAGGAGAAAATCATCTAATGATAAAAATATTCTTACAATAAAGGAGTTAACCATTGATTTAGACCGAAGAACAGTTCATTATAATGATACAGAAATTGAACTTACAAAAAGAGAGTTTGAATTGTTGGTGTATTTGGTTAAGAATAAAAACATTGTTATTTCAAGAGAACAAATCTTAAATAAGGTATGGGGATATGATTATATAGGTGAAACTAATGTTGTAGATGTATATGTCAGATATTTAAGAACTAAAATTGATGACAGATTTGGAGTTAAACTTATACATACTATAAGAGGTGTTGGTTATTTTGCAAAAGATGAAGAATAAAATTTTTGATTTTTACAATAGAATGACTATCAGCAAAAAAATTACATTTATATATAGCTGTGTTTTTGTATTAATGATTGTAATTGTTTCAATTCTTGCTTTGGCAAATATGTGGCTGTCATATACAAGTATGTCAAAAAGTGAAATAAATTCAGCCGCAGATAAAATTGAAGAATATATTTGTTCAGGTCAGGAAATGAGCAAAAACAAAATTGAAAAAATTATTGACAATCCTTATATTGATGTTAGAATTATAAGCAGAAATAATAAACATAATTTTAATTTCGGTACAATGAATGAACCTGATAAATTCCCTCTACCTGATAATATAAATGCTCCTGTTGATTCTGATATTTACGGAAGAAATAATATTGAAAATGTGCCTTATATGATTATGCACAGAGTGATTGAATATAATAATGACACCTATGATATAATAATTTTCAGAAAAAATTCACATGAAAACAGAACTATATATTTATGTCTTATTATTATACTTATTACTAATATAATATCCATATTAATAGCTTTTTTTATAGGCAAATTTATAAGCAAAAAAATTCTTAATCCTATAAATGAAATTACAAAAGCAGCAGAAAATATAAGTTTGTTTGATTTATCCCAAAGAATTGCCGTGCCTGAAACCAAAGATGAAATACAAACACTGGTAATTACTTTTAATGATATGATTGACAGACTTCAGGAAAGCTTTAATAAAGAAAATCAATTTATTTCTGATGCTTCCCATGAATTAAAAACACCTATTGCAGTTATTCAGGGCTATATTAATATGATAGATAGATGGGGTAAGGAGGATGCTGAAATTTTAAATGAGGCAATAGCTTCAATTAAATATGAAACAACTCATATGAGCAAACTTATTGAACAGCTTCTGTATTTGGCAAGAGATAACCAGAATAAAAATCAGGTCAATATGGAAATTCTGTCTTTAAATGAAATTGCTGAGGAAGTTAATAGGGAAGTGGAAATTGCAAACCCTGATATTACAACACTCTTTATTAATGAAACAGATGATGATATAAACATAAAGTCTGACGAACATCTTTTAAAACAATTAATTTGGATATTTGCAGAAAACGGCATTAAGTATTCAGGAGATAAGCAAGCTAAAATAATAATTGAGGTTGGTTATATTAACAATAAACCATTCTTCTCTGTTAAAGACAATGGTATTGGTATTGAAGAAGATGCAATTAACAATATATTTGACAGGTTTTACAGATATGATTCCTCAAGAAACAAAAAAATAGAAGGAAACGGTCTTGGATTATCCATTGCTAAATGTATAGCAAAAAAATTAAATGCTGAAATTAAGGTGGAATCAAAATTAGGCGAGGGCAGTACATTTACTGTTATATTCAAATAATATATTGAGATTACGTTTATATTACAATCCCTTAATTATGATTACAAAGATATTAAAATGTGTTATAATTTAACATAGGTGCTGAAAACGCCTATTGGTTATAAGTACTTGGCGTTAGCAGAGTACGAATATCCTTGACTGGTGAAAGGGGTGATAACATTGCGAATTAAGTCGCAAATAATATTAATTTTAACGCTTTTTGTAATGATGTTTAGTGCTAATGTTTATGGTGCTAACAGGTACATAAATATGAACCTGAGATATGACTATGCAGACCATAATTATAATGCTGAGGAAGTATTTGTTGCTATAGACGGCAATAAATTAACAAATCTCACAATGCCGCCTATAATATTAAATGGATACACTCTTGTTCCTGCAAGAGAAGTTTTTGAGGGCATAGGTGCTGATGTAGAATGGAAAAAAGACTTAGAACAGGTATACGTAAAATATAGCAATACTATAGTTGTAATTCCAATAGACAGTACAAAAGCATATATTAATGGTGAGTCTGCAACAATGCAGACTAAAGCAAAAATCATAAACAATAAAACTATGATACCATTAAGATTTGTAACTACAGCTCTTGGTTTTGAAATAGAATGGGACAAAACAACAAGAGTTGCAAATATTGTTACAAAAAAGGAAAACACAACAACTACAACTACTACAGAAGCTACAACATCTGAACCAAAAACAGAAACCACAACTAAGGCGGTTGTAAAGGAAACTACCACAACAACTACTACAGTTACTATAACTGTTCCTTCAGATTATGATACCAACAATGATTATTATGGATACGATAATGAAAATGGCAGATTTTACATAAAAGACGTTAATAACACTATAAATATAAATAATTTTGTACACTATGATGATTATTATAATTTGAATTATTCACTGGTGTTAAATGGCAATTACAGTAATTTGTTGAGTTCAAGCAGTTTTTTGGCAACTACAGATGGTATAAATTATGTAAATTTATCAGTTTCTTCAGATAAGGCAACAATTACGTTTAATGAAAGTAAGATTATGGCTATGAACATAAGCAAGGAAGACAGCTATGTTTATATAAAACCTGTTTTGCCAAAGGAAAAATATTCAAAAATTATTGTTTTAGATGCAGGTCATGGAGGCAGCGATCCAGGTGCATCGGGAAACGGTTTAGTTGAAAAAGATTTAACATTAAATATGCTCTTGGCTGCAAAGGAATTGTTTGATAAAAGTGATATAAAATGTTATGTAACAAGATCCGGTGATGTTTATCCAAGCTTTAATGACAGAACAGATTTAGCTAATGAAGTTGGAGATGCATTTATATCAATTCATATAAATGCAGCGTCATCAACAACTGCCGGTGGTACTGAAACTTATAGTTTATATGCCAATGATTTAGGCAATGGATTGACAAGCTATAGATTAGCAAGCGAAATGTTGGACCAGCTGTTAGAAAAACTTGGTACAGTCAATAGAAAGGTAAAAAGTGAAAACTGGATAGTATTAAGACAATCTACAGTACCTGCAACATTAATTGAAATTGGTTTTATTACAAATACAAGTGATGCTGCTATTATGGGTAGTCAGGAAGGAATTAACAAAGTTGGACAGGCAATATATGAAGGTGTTGTTAATTTATTTGAAGAATATCCGCCTGTCAGATAAAAATTACATATTTATAATTATTTAAAATAAAAGCTGTTGTATTGTATATAACAGCTTTTATTTTTTATTATTGATTTTCAATATTTCATATACTTACTCTTTATACTATTCGCAAAACTTGTCTTTTGCGAATAGTTGATAATTTGAAATATCTCCCCTATGAATACTTATTTTAATAAAGTTCAATCAATTTGTCGAAATATGTTGTTTTATATTTTTATTTATGCTATTATTTTTTTAAATAAACTAAAGGCAGAGATAAAATTATGAAACGACCAACATTATTTTTTATGATATACGCAATAATTGGAACACTTTTTGGTATTTATTTTAATAATAACAATATTGTTTTACATTTATTTATTGTAATTGTTATTTTATCAAATTTGATTATAGTTGTATATTACAAGGACAATTTCTTTAGCTGTTTTATGATTGTTGCTGTAATTTATTTTTTTATTGCTAATGGCTCATCCATACATAAGACTTTACAAATTGACAACTTAGCTATATCCGGTGAACCGGTTAATGTAGAAGCTACAATAATTGATAAGCTAAAAAAATATGATAACTCTACCCTTTATATAATAAAAGCAAATAAAATAAAAACTGAAAACGATACATATAGTGATAACGTTAATATGTATATGTACATTGATAAAAACTTAACAATAGGTGACATTGTCAGCTTTGATTCTGTTCTGCGTTTACCTTCCCCAAAAAGAAACGATTCTGATTTTAATCAGGAGTTAAACTATAAAATTAAAAATATAAGCTGTAAGGTATATGTAGCGGATATTAATATTATTGGACATAAAAACAGTTTAATAACTTTTTGTAATAGCATTTCAAATAAAATTTCAGATAAGCTATATCAAATATATCCTGAAAAAGAAGCAGGTATACTTGCCGCTATGATACTTGGAGATAAGACTAATATTGATAATGAAATATATGAATTATACAGACTTGCAGGCATAGTACATATTATTGCCATTTCAGGTCTGCATATTTCAATATTTTCCTGTATTTTACTTACTTTATTAAGACCTGTAAATGTTTGGATTTCTAATGTTATTGTAATGATTTTTATGCTTTTTTACTGTATATTTACAGGCTGCAGTGTATCTGTTTTAAGAGCAACAATTATGATGTATATTTATATTTTCAGTATATTTTTAGGGAAAAAATATGATTTGCTTTCATCAGCATCAACTGCCTGCTGTGCACTTTTACTTTTTAATCCATATTATATATTTGATATGGGATTTCAATATTCTTTTACCGCCGTTTTTGCTATTGGTTTTATTTCTGAAATTATAAATAAATATGAAATTAAAAATAAATATTTAAGCAGTTTTATAGTTGCATTTGCTGTAACCATTGCTACAAAACCAATTACTGCTCATTATTTTTATTATATAAATACACTTGATGTTTTTATAAATATTATAGCTGTTACTTTAATGGAAGTAATATTGGCATTTGCATTAATGTCTATCGCTGTATCATTTGTCTGTATTGGAACTATTAAATTGTACACTGCGCCGGTTGTATTGTGTTTGAAAATTATAGAAAAGGCTGCTGATTTTTCTCTTTCTGTCCCCTACTCTCAAATAACTGTTGGTTTTGTTCCTTTAGCTATTATTATATTACTGTTTGTGTTTATATTATCTTTGTATAATACTTTTATGGTTAACAAACTTTACAGTATTTTAGCTTGCCTTTGTATTATTATTGTTGCATTTACTTTTGTTTTTAAGTATAGAGGTTTTGAGGCAGATTTTATGTATGTTGGACAAGGTGACTGTACAATTATAAGAGACGAAGATAAATGTTATTTAATTGATGGAGGCAGCAACAGCTTTAGTCCAACAGGTTCAAAAATTTTAAATCAGCTTAAATATAAAGGTATTAATAAAATAAATGGAATTTATATTTCTCATATGGATTATGATCATATGGGTGCTGTTTTGGAAATCGCTGACAATATACCTATAGAGAATATTATTGTATCAAAGTACTGTGAACATAATGAAAATTATTATAATTTAATTAATGCAGCTGATAAAAACAATATAAAGATAATTTATATTGACAATGGATATAATGCAAATTTAACAGATAATATGTCTATAAACCTTGTGTTTGCAGATAGTAATGCAACTACAACCAATGACAGTTCAGCAGTATATGTCCTATCTTACAAAGGTAGAAGGATATTATTTACAGGTGATATTTCTACAGAAACGGAAGAAAAATTTATTGAATACGATATTGATGCCGATATTTTAAAAGTACCGCATCACGGCTCTAAAAATTCACTGTCTAAAGAATTTATAGAAAAAGTAAACCCTATAATTGCAGTTAATTTTGCAGGCTATAATAACATATATAAGCATCCGTCAGAAGCTACTGTAGAACTTTATAGAGATATGAATATACCATTTTTAAGTACTAACCGGTATGGTATGATTAAAGTAAGAATTGATGAAAATGAAATATATTATAAATGCATTAATACTAAATATATGCCCGTTAAGAAATTGCTCTATTAATAATTAATTCATACAATTTTACTGTTAAAAAATAACGACTTTGAGATACTCAGGATCGTTATTTTTTATTTGCTTTAAATAAAGTTATAGTTTATTTTTTATATCATAAACTATTTATATGGAGGCGATTATATGAATTTAAATTTAAAAAAGAAGAAACCTATAATTTTAGCTGTTTCTATTATATTGAGTATTGGTGTAGCTACAGCACTTTTGCCAACTGTAAGAAATTATCTTTACCCTGATGCTGTCACAACATCAGCAGCAAAACGAAAATTACCTATATACTGTGTTGATACACAAGGAAAGCCGCAAATTTCAATTAGTTTTGATGCTGCTTGGGGAGCGGGTAATTCTAGAAGGAATTTTTACACATAAGAAAATCAAACTATAATAACATGACATCTTACCTTTAATACCAAAAGTGGTACATATATCTATGCCGCTTTTAATGAGCTTTGTATTTGTAGGCGCTTTAAATTTTTCTGTGTATCCGACAGCTCTTGACAAATAATGCAGCAAAGATGTTTTCTACGGTATTCGACAAGCGAAATGTCGAATGCCGTATTTTAAATTTCAGGAAAAT